>JAGPEO010000368.1 GCA_018056925.1 Phycisphaerae bacterium | reverse complement strand
TTACTGCTGCTGAAGGTTCTGCGCCGGGTCAGTCACGGCAACTTATCGCCCTGAAATGGGGGCGAAATCCCGCGCATCGTGAATTTGCGGGGTTTTTTTTCGAATTTGGGACGCGTTTAAGCGGTAGCTAATATTGCGAACCGCCCCAATATCTTGTGCCGAAAGAAAGCGCCGGGCCATCATCCTGTGGCCTGTCAACTCTGTCAACAAACGACTCGCGCTCTTTTAACACGCCCTTGTAAAAATGGGCAAAATTCCTGATGCCCAACAATCCGCGTCGTGTTATCTTTAATTCCGGACGAACATGACGGACTATTAATGTGGATCCCGGTCGCAATGAACAAGCAGCTCAGGGATGAGCAGCAAAACGACCGAAACGCATCGGCAGAGAATGGAATCTTTGCCGGTGTTCTTTCTCTCCGGCAGAGGTAGTTTTCGACGGCTATGGGTGGACTGACCGTGTCACTCGTCTTTAGCCATCAAGAGGCACTCATTCTATCCGATTCGGAACTTGATGGCCCCCTCGCTCAAAACCCCAACCCCACTCCTGAAGGACGTTGACCGGCAGCCCACCCATTGGCCTCTTAGCTCATTCCGCCAGCCGAACCCACAGGAATTCCTCGCTCGATCGCGAACCATCCAAGCCGCGCCCCAGTTGCAGCGCGACGGGCGACAATCCGTCACTATCGTCGTCCGCGTAGCGAACCGCCAAACGCAGTTTTGAGCCCGCCGACAAGGCAGCCGCCCCAAATGCCCGGCTGGGTATCTGAACGTGGTACACACGCTCGCCATCCGCGCCCGGCAGCGCCCTGCACGTCCAAGCCGCCAGCTCACCTCCGGTGGTCCCGTGAACGGGCCGGAGTTGGGGCGGATCAGACGCAAGGTCGATGCGCACTTCCGTGTGCTCGTCGGCGTGATCGCCGGCCACACCCAGCAACAGGTCATCGCCGATACTGGTCCCGTCGGCCAAGACCCGTAGCGGAACCAGCCGCTCATCGCGTAGCACGATTAGCAGCTCGAAACTCTGGCGAGTATAGGCCCCGAATACTGTGACGCCCGCACTCGCTCCCTGACCAGCGGCCGGCGCGAGCTCTCCCAGGCGGAACGCGTCCTGTTGGCGCGGCCAGTTGGTATCCGCGGGCGGTGCGTTTACCAGGCCGCAGACATCGACCGGAATATCCAGCACAGCCTTGTCGAGCATCAATTTCAGCTCGGCTTTTACTGTCTCGAGCTTTTTTTCTGCGGGTCGGGTGATCTCGAGGCGGAGCTGTTGGGTCTCGCCCTGCTTGGCTTTGAACCACTGGCGGTCCGAATTGAGCGTGATCTGCGAACCTCGCGGCGCCGCCAACTGGATGGAACCACGCCGCACATCCTCCGGCGGCGTGAATTCCAGAATATTGTGGCCGCTCTCTCCGCAGAAAAGGGTAGCCGGCATGCTGATTGGGCAGCGGTCGAAGGCCAGTTGCGGTTCGGGTTGGGGGGTCGTGAGCGGGAGCGAGATGAAAAACGGGCGGTTTAAGGTAGGCGCAAGCGACGTGGGCAGGCCGGTCAGTGGCTTGAACGAACGTCGTTCGAAATCCTGCAACTGGAGTTTCCCAGGCACGCCCTGGAGAACTGCCAGAAGCGCCGGCCGAATGCGATTGGGCTTCGGAAGCAGGACGGCCAGATGGCGATCGCTCCCGACGAACAGCGCGGAATCGAACTCAGGCGGAGTTCCATCCACCGGGCCGCGGCAAGCCAGGCCGGTGAGCATGCCGGCCGCCGCGGCGTAGCCCAGCAGGCTGGCCTTGGGGCTGAAATCTCGGCGCACCAGCCCGCGCAGCGCGTTTGGCTGACCGCGATCGTTGTCGTCGTCGCGCAGGTCGTACCAGATGAGCCCGCGCACGCCCGCCAGCGCTGCATGTACGTAATGCTTCAATACGTCTTCGGCGTCAACGAAGGTTGTCGGACCAACCATGGGAGCGGCGTGGTGCTGCCACCAGAACTTGGTGTCCCAACTGACGCCCGCAGCGTTGCGGAACGTTTCGAGCGCTTGCAGCGCAGCGTGCACGTCACCGGCCGTCTGGACGCACCATAACACCTTGGAGGCCGGCAAGTTGGCCTTGAGCTCGGCGGCAGACTCGGGCGTCGCAGGCACGGGCGGAGAGACCGCCGCCGCATCTTCGCGAGTCTTCTTCAAGCGCTCCTGAATGCGGTCGAGCGCCGGGACCAGCTCGGCTAGGCTGCGCGTGCCCAGAACCTGGTGCTCGGGTTGAAACAGCGACACCGCTGCCCCGTACTTTTCGGCCAATCTGCAGAATACCGCGGCCACTGCGTCAATGCGGGCAGCGCCTTCCGGGGCCCAGTCTGGCGGGTCAGTCAAGACGATCAGCGGTGCGATGTTCTTGGCAACCAGCTCGTTGACGGCCGGATCGAGCGCGGAGAAATCAAACTTTCCCTGTGCGGGTTCAATCTGCCGCCAGGGCGTTTCGATGGCGAGCAGGTGTGCGCCGATGTCGCGTGCGATTGCGATTTCGAGCCGCTGATCGGCGACCGGTTCGTAAACTAGGCCGGAGCGCACGCCGAAGAACACGGACCGCCCGCGCGAGATTGCGGTATTGCGCGGCGTGACGGCAATGGACGTCTGGAACACGGCGGGGGCCAGCCAGCCGCCGGCGCGGGCCCGCGCGGCCAGGCGGTACAGGCCTGGCTGTTCTATGCGCTGAGAGAAATCGATCGCCTGGCGCGAGCGAAAACCGGGCCTGCTGGGCGGCAGACTTTTCGAACCGGATTGCGTCTTGAGCACGGAGCCGTCAGACCGGATCCAGGCCAGCTCCACGCTGACTTGCAGCTTCTCGGTTCGGGAGCAGTTCTCCAGGGCCAACGCCGTTTTGACGGTTGCGCCGGGTTCGAAAATGCGCGTCGGCTCATCGAAGACGAACTCGCCGTGCACCACGGCGCGGCGTTCGACTTGATGCCCGATCTGGAATTCGTCCAAGTAGAGCGTCTGCTTGCCGAGTTTGCTCGTGCTGGCGCGAAAACCCTGGAACTGCACGGGCCATCTCAGCTCGCCGGTCCCCTGAATACGCTTGAGCTTATCAGGATCGCAGGCGATCTCGACGTAGGTCCAGCGATTCTTGGCGGACACGGTTTGGGCCGGCGTTTCGAAGATCTGATCGTTCGCATCGCGTAATCGAAAAGCCAGATCGAATGATCCGCCGTTGAGCCAGTAAAACGCCGCGATTCGGTCCGCCTGATCGTAGCGGCCTGGGTCGCGGAGGCGGAAATCAACGACGGCCGAGGCCTCGCCGCCGGTGACGCCGATCTCAAGCTGTAAACAGCTCTGCCCGCGTGCAGGAACAGTGGATCGCTTGAGCGCGCACGCGGTGCGCAGCACGTTCTCCACGCTGGCGATGGTGG
>JAGPEO010000367.1 GCA_018056925.1 Phycisphaerae bacterium | reverse complement strand
TGCCAGGGACGAAGTCCCTGGTGGGCAATGAACACCTTCTCTTTCCGCCCGGAGGGCGGACGAGCGTTGCCAGGGACGAAGTCCCTGCTGGACAATGAATAACTTCTGTTTCCCCGCCCGGAGGGCGCACGAACGTTGCCAGGGACGCAGTCCCTGGTGGGCAATGAACACCTTCTCTTTCCGCCCGGAGGGCGCACGAGCGTTGCCAGGGACGCAGTCCCTGGTGGACAATGAACAACTTCTGTTTCCGCCCGGAGGGCGAACGAACGTTGCCAGGACGCAGTCCCTGGAAAACAATCATAGCTGATAGCTCCTGCGTTTTGCCCACTCCCCGCCATTGGCGCGCAACCACGCACAATCGGCTGAATCCCGCCAGCTGAAGGCCGAAAGCTCTCTAGAATGACTAGCAGAATGCGCCCTTCCCGGCGCGGAGGTGCCGAATGCGCTCGCTCTTGCCGTCCCTGCTCTGCCCCTCTCCTGTTCACCTCACACCTCTCTCCTGCTCTCGCGCAGCGCAGGTTATCGGCACTTTGCCAAATTCGAGCGCGCATTCCTTGGCAATCTGGCAACCTGCCCCTGGCGCAAGCCAAACGCCGCTTTTATCGGCCAAAGCGGCAACCACTTGGCAATCTGGCAAACTGCCTATCCAACCCAAAAATGAGGCCTATTATGAGACCGCGTTCACACCCACCAAAAACCCCACTTTTAAAGGACCAAGGCCGCCGGCCCTATGGCCTCGTTGCTCCCTTGAACGCCTTACTCCCTGAACGTGTGATCCGGCGACGCCTCAGGGGACGCTGGACGCCTCACGGGTCGCCAATGAAGCGCCATTCGCCAAGCGAAGCGCTGAATGTCTGCGCGGTAGACTTCTCCGCGCCTGCTTGTGACGCAGCGCAGCTCTTGATCCCTCGATCCCTTGATCCCTCGATCCCTCGCTTATCACCTCTCTCCGCGCAGCGGCGGGCCTCAGGTTATCAAAATCGAGTACACAAAAACCATGAGCATCTGATCATCTGCCCCCATGGCCCGATCCCACACGGCTTTTTATCAGACCGCTTGAGCACCTGGGGTAACGCCGCACGCCGCCGCGATCGCTCCCGGGCGAATCCGTCTCGCATCACCGGCGCACCGCGCAAAGCAGACCCGTTTCATCCGCTCCGCCATCTTGCAACCGGAAACACGAAGCGTGAAACTCCTTTCGTGTCTGACCGCCCACTATTCGATCCGGCTCGCATTCGGCTGCCTGGGCAGGCGCGCCCGGGGGAGGCGGCGGCGCGCGGGGGTGAGGCTGGGCCGCCGACGTACAGCGTGCGCCAGGTGAACGAATTGGTGCGCGGGGCGCTGCTGCGGCACCTGCCGCCCACCATCAACGTGCTCGGGGAAATCGGCGACTTCTCGCGGCCTTCCAGCGGACACCTCTATTTCACACTGAAAGAGGCCGGCAGCGAGTTGGCCTGCGTGATGTTTCGCAGCGCGGCCGTTCGGGTGCGTTTCGAGCCGCAGGCGGGTATGGAAGTCATCGCCTCCGGCACGCTGGACGTGTACATGCCGCGCGGCAGCTATCAACTGTACGTGCGCAAGCTGGAGCCGCGCGGCGTGGGTGCGCTGGAACTGGCGTTTCGGCAGCTCAAGGAGAAGCTGGAGCGCGAAGGCCTGTTCGATGCCCCACGCAAGAAGCCGCTGCCGGCCGTGCCGCAGCGGATCGCGGTCATCACCAGCCCGACCGGGGCGGCCGTTCGGGACATTTTGCAGACGCTGCGGCGGCGGTTTCCGGCGTTGCACGTTCTGGTGTTCCCGGTTCGCGTGCAGGGCGAGGGGGCCGCGTTGGAGATCGCGGCTGCGATTCGCGCGATGAACGCGCACGCCGCGGCCCTGGGCGGGATCGACGCGGCCATCGTCGGGCGTGGCGGCGGCTCGCTCGAGGACTTGTGGCCGTTCAACGAGGAAGTCGTGGCGCGGGCCATCGCGGCCAGCGCGATTCCCATCATTAGCGCGGTCGGACACGAGACAGACATCAGCATCAGCGACCTGGTCGCGGACGTGCGTGCGGCGACGCCGACGGCCGCCGCGGAACTGATCGCGCCGCGCGTGTCGGACCTGCTGGACTGGCTCGATCAGCGTATGCGGCGCGTGGCGCGCGGCGCGGGACACGCTATTCAACTGGCGCGGGCCCGGCTAAGCGCGACGCTGGCGTACGACGGCCTCGCGCGCCCGTTGCGGCGGCTGCGCGAGCGGGCACAGATGCTGGATGAGCTGCAGCATCGTTTGCAGGTGGCGGCGTATTGCCGGTTCCGCGATGCCCGCCAGCGGCTGAACCGGGCCGAGCTGGCGCTGTTGCGGTTTCGGTCGGGCGGGGCGCTGCGACGGCTGGACGAGCGTGTCTCGGACCGGTTGCACCGCGTGCTGCGTGGCCTGATCCAGCCGGTGCGGGTGCGCGAGCGGCTGCTGGCGAATCGCCTGGCCCGCCTGCAACGCGTTTCGCCGGAGCGCCGGCTCGCGGCCGCCAACGAGCATCTGCAGCAGGAAATGCAGCGGCTGCACCTGGGGATGCGCGGCATTCTGCACGCGCGGCGCGAGCGACTCGAGAGGCGGCTGGAGGCGCTGACCGCGTACAGCCCGCAGAACGTATTGAACCGCGGTTACAGCATTACGCGCGACGCGAGGACGCACGAAATCATCCGCAGCATCGACCAGATTCGCGAAGGGGTGCGATTGATTACCCGCGTGTCAGACGGCGAGTTTCGCAGCCGGGCGGAAGACCCGCGGCAAGGGCGGCTGTTCGATTAGCCCGAGCGCGGCTCGCCTTGGTCCCCCGCGAGCCGGGCGCTGTCGGAGAGGTCCTCGGGCGTCAGGTCGCGGTCGATCGAGTAAGCCTCGCGGAACCATAGGCCGAGGTCGATCATGCGGCAGCGCTCACTGCAGAAGGGGTACTCCGGCGGCAGTTTTCCTTCGAACTGCACCGTTCGCTTGCAGATTACGCAGGCATAGGTTCGCATACGTAAAGAGTATACGCGGCCGCCGGCGGCGTTGTCTGCGGTCCCAGGGGCCGCGATTCAACCGCGCCGCCGCCGCTCATGGCGACCGCGCGGGCGCGTGCCGTGGGAGGGCCTGCCCGAGTACAGGTCCCATAGGGCGAGGACTTCATGGGGTGCTGCCCCCTGCCCCGCCAACGTTAATCGGGCCTGGTTCGCGGCGCGGTTTGGCGGACCGATACTATTGGCCTCTCCTGACCACCAGAGCGCCTTTTCACGCAACTCGCCAGCCAAAAACGCGGCGCTGTCCGAAGTTTGACCTGCTCAGATATGCCGAGCCTAGAATCGAGCGGTCAAGAAACTCAGTACCGACAGGAGGGTAGAGGAATGATCCGAAGACTCGTTTACTCCGTCACCGTCTTGGGGTTGG
>JAGPEO010000055.1:4546-15181 GCA_018056925.1 Phycisphaerae bacterium | reverse complement strand
TGGACTCGATCAGGCCCGGCCAGCCGGCCCTGGCAACCGCTGTTCCGCCGCGCTCCGCCACCCCCGCACGCAGCGCTCCGGGCGGGGATTGGTCCAGCTCCGAAGCCCCCGCCCTGCTGGCCGTCCGGTCGATGCCGCGAGCCGAGCCCGCCACGCCATCCGAATCGAGCAGCGGTTCCGCCATGATGCCCTCGCGCGCTCCGGAAAGGCCCGCCTTGCCGCGGGCCCCGGTTACGATTCGTGTATCCTCGGCCATCGGCACCGAGCCGTTGGTTCTGGCCTTCTCCGCCGATTGCCCGGCCGACTGGCAGCGTAGTGCCGATTTCCTCTGGACCCTTAACGGCGAGCCGATCTGCAGCGGAGTGAACGGGCAGAAAACAATCACCGAGCCGGGGGAACATACGCTGGGGTTGCTGGTGGTTACGCCCGGCGGAGAGGAAAACCGCGCGTATCGTCTGATCCGGGTACTGCCAAGCGCAGAATCGGGGCGGCAAGCGGCCGCGATCGGCGGCAACTGAACCGCCTTCCGCCCGGCCGGATGATGCATACCGGCCGCCCCGGCGCCGCGGTTCCCCGGTGCTTGAAGGAACGCCTCACATGGCCGAATTCAATCGTGACGTTTGGGCGCCCTGGCGGATGCAGTACATTGAATCGCTCAGCGAGCGTGATGCCGGCGGCTGCTTTCTTTGCCGCCACGTCGCGGCGCCCCAGGATGACCCCCAAAACCACGTTCTGTGGCGCAGCCCCAAGTCGCTGGTCGTGCTCAATCGCTACCCGTACAACACCGGCCACCTCCTGGTGGCTCCCACTGAGCACCGCGCAGAGCTCGAGGACCTCTCAGATGACGTGCTCTGCGAAATGGTCTGGCGAATCCGCGACGCAAAACGGGTCCTGCAACGTACTCTGCACCCGCAGGGGTTCAACATCGGCATGAATCTGGGACGCTGCGCGGGAGCCGGCGTTCCGGATCACCTGCACTGGCACATCGTGCCGCGCTGGGGAGGCGATACGAATTTCATGCCGGTCATCGCGGACACGAAAGTGATTCCCGAAGCGCTCGACCGTACGTACGAAAAGCTGGTTCAAGCCGCGCGCGAACTAGGCCTTTAGAACGCGTCGAATTTGCCCGCGCTCATTCTCCCCCGCAGGGCGCCGCACTAGCGCCGCCGGGTCCGCTGCGGCTCGAAAACGCCGCTTGATTGCGCTTGCCCGCCGCGCGCGCGCTCTGAAGCTCAGCGACCCGTTTGCGGCGCCTCCGCCTGCGCAGCAAAAAGATCGCGCCGAGGACGCCCACTACGCCCACCGTGATCAGCACCTGCACGACCTCGGTGTACGTCCGCAGCTTGGGCACAATCTCCGCAAACCAGTAACCCAGCCCAATGAACAGCGGCACGGATAGCAATGCCCCTGCGAAATCCGCCAGGAAAAAACGCCAGTACGGAAACCCGGTCGCCCCGGCCGTCAGGCACATCGCCGCCCGCACCCCCACAAAGAACCGCCCAAAGAAACAGAACCACGTCCCCCAACGGTTGAATCGTTGCGTAGCCTTGCGGAACAACGCCGGCGTCAGAAGCCAGCTCACCGAGCGATGGCTCACCACGCCCGGTCCCCAGCGCCGCCCCAGCCGGTAAAGAACCAGGTCACCCGTCATGATTCCAACCAGGGCGACCAACAGCGTCCCCGGCCAGCTTGCGATGCCTGGGTGCGTGTGTAGCAGTACCCCCGCGGCGATCAGCGGAACATCCTCGGGTATCGGGATTCCGAGACTGGCCAGCGCCAGCAGGCCAAAAAGCACCGGGTAAAAAGCCGCCTGCATCGACTCCTGGATTTGAGCAGGTGCGGCCAACGATAGCACGGAAGCCAGTTGCATCAAGTGTTGCACTAGAAGCTCGGTCGTTGGATGCAGCCGGCCTCGACGCTCGCCGGCCGGGGGCCTACAGGCAAGTTCTCTTCTGCCTCAAGGTGCAACAGTTTAGCCAAATCTCCGCTCGTGACCAGCGCGTAATCTGTAACGTCTGTAATCTCCGTTAAGCGCGCTCCACCTTTTGCCCGCTCAGCGCGCGTCCCTCCCAAATCCCGAAGCTCTCCTGCGGGTTGGCTGAGCCGGCCCGTGTGGAGCATGAAATTCATGTTTCTAAACGAACGCGGGCGGACTTCCTTTTGCGTGGCGGCCAGCACGATACAATGTTGCACAACCAACGGCGCCGAGGTATTCGCCCAATTAGGTCTGCTGAATGGGACGTTGCGCGGAGACAAAAAAAACGAAGAACGCGTTTATCAGATTCCGCTGGCTGGCCCTGCTGGCCGGGTGCTCCACCCTGTCCCTGGCCGGCTGCTCGCGCCATGAACCCTCGCCGCCCTACCAGGCGCTCAGCGGCGTGGTGCGGGCGATCGATTGCGAAACCGGCGAGTTGCTTATCCGGGCCGAACGCCCGCCGGACCGTAACCTGGTATGCGTCGTCACGAAGGACTCAGAGCTCTATGTCAACGACCGGTTCAGCGACTTGCGCGAAGTGCGGATAGACGACGCCTTGGACGCCATCGCGTACCGCGACCGGGATCGCTTCGTGCTGAGCCTGGTCAATATCCGCCGTAGTGAACCTGCGCCCCCCGCGCCGGCGTTCCTATTAAAGGTGACAACCCAACCCGCTTCCTCCGACAAGCACGAGGATTAGCATGCTATTTGATGAAATGCGCATTGAGCATGTAGCCGCGCGTGAAGTTTTGGACTCACGCGGAAATCCCACCGTCGCCGCCGACGTAATACTCTCCGACGGCACCTACGCTACAGCCGCCGTTCCCAGCGGCGCCTCCACCGGCGAGAACGAGGCGGTCGAACTGCGCGACGGCGACAAAAACCGTTACCTCGGCCGCGGCGTCCTGAAGGCCGTGGAAAATGTCAATCGCTCGATCGCCCAGGCGCTGATCGGAATGGATCCTTTCGACCAGGAACTGATCGACGCCCGCATGATCGAGCTCGACGGCACGCCCAATAAAGGCAAACTCGGGGCCAACGCCATCCTGGCCGTCTCGGTCGCCGTCGCCAAGGCCGCCGCGGCCGCCGCCGGCCTGCCGCTCTATCGCTATCTCGGCGGCGCCAGCGCCCACGTGTTGCCCGTACCCATGATGAACATCCTCAACGGCGGAAAGCACGCGGACAACAACGTCGATTTCCAGGAATTCATGATCCAGCCCTGGGGAGCGCCCACCTTCCGTGAGGCCCTGCGCATGGGGGCCGAAATATTCCATTCTCTCAAAGCCGTGCTCAAACAGCGCGGCTACAACACGGCCGTCGGAGATGAAGGCGGCTTTGCCCCGAGCCTCAAGAGCAATGAAGAGGCGTTGGAGGTCATCGCGCTGGCCGTCGACGGCGCCGGTTACAAGCTGGGCAAAGACGTATTCATCGCGCTCGACCCAGCCGCCTCGGAGATGTGGGACGAGGCCACCGGAAAGTACCGCTTCTTCAAATCGCAGCCCGACCGCCTCGCCACCAGTGACGAGATGATCGACCTCTGGAAATGCTGGTGCCAGAAATACCCCATCCGCAGTCTGGAAGACGGTCTGGCCGAAAAGGATTGGGACGGCTGGGCCAAGCTCACCCGCACGCTGGGCGACAAGGTACAGCTCGTGGGCGACGACCTCTTCGTGACCAACGTCCACTATCTCGAACGCGGCATCCGTGAGCGCAGCGCCAACGCCATCCTGATCAAAATCAACCAGATCGGGACCCTGACCGAAACCTTCGCCGCCGTTAACCTGGCCATGCGCAACGGCTTCGCCGCCGTGATCAGTCACCGCAGCGGCGAAACCGAAGATACGACCATCGCGGATTTCGCGGTGGCCACCAATGCGGGCCAGATCAAGAGCGGCAGCGCCTCACGCACCGACCGCGTCGCCAAATACAACCGCCTGCTGGTCATCGAAGAGGAACTGGGCGATGCCGCCGTCTATGGAGCGCGCTTCTGGCGCGGCGCCTGACATCGGCCATGAGCACCCAACGCCACGCTGGAAACCTTCTCTTCTGGTTCATGCTCATCTCGGGCGCCCTGATTCTGGCGCCGGCCATGATTCTGCCGGCCTGGGTGGAATACCAGGCCGCGCTCGATCTGCGCGCCCGGCACGCCGAACAGGTGGCCCGCTGGGAAGCCGAAATCACCCGGCTGCGAAAACAGCGCGAATACCTCGAGAACGACGATTCGTACGCGCTGCGATTGGCTTATGAAGACTTGAACGTCAACGTTCCCGGGATTGAACGCATCCCCGTCACGCCCGTCGAGGACGCCGATCCGCCTCCGGCCGATGGCACGGAACAGGTGTTCATCCAGCCGCCCGAGGAGTTGGCGCCGGAGCTGTCGGCGCTGGTGGAAACCCTGCTCGACCGTTATCCGCTGGCCGGCATGTTCCTCTGGCCGCAAACGCGTCCCTCGCTGCTGTTCATCGGCGCGGGGTTGGTCTTCACAGCCATAGTCCTGGTCGGTGAGCCCGTACGCAAAACAAACCGGCAGGACGTTGAAGCGTAGCAGAGCCCGGGGCGTGTCGCCCCGAAAATCCGACCACTGGCGCCCCGACCTCGCCGCCAACATGATGAACCCCGATTTGGCCGCAAACGGGATAATGGTCGCGCGCCCGGAACCCGACCATTGTTGCCCCGATTTCGCCGCCAACGTGATAATGCATCGTACGCTCGTTGTATCCGTAGAGGCTGCCGTGGGCGACGGAGTAGCTGATTGAACGCCGCCTTTCGCTGGGAACAACCGGACTACCTCGTCTTGGTACTCGCGGCGGCGTGTGCGCTTGCGGCCTACGGCTGGAGCGGGCGCGCCCACCGGTCGCGCGCGCGCCAATCCAATCGCACGCTGATGCACCAGCTAGCACGTCTGACCGTCGCTCTGATAGCCGGCTCGGCGGCAGCCCTTGTCGGCACGGCCCTAATCAACCTGCGAACACCGAATAGTGCCCTCGCCCTCACCGTGGCAGCCGCCTTATCCGCGGCATGGCTTGCCGCACGCCTCTATCGCCGGCGGAACGAATCCGCTGCCGGCCGTGTCTACCGCCTGCTGATCACTCTCCGCGTTCTGGCCGCGCTGACCATTCTGGTCATCCTGGCGCGGCCGGTCTGGGAATGGGTGGAAGTGACTTGGCGCAAGCCGCTGCTGGCGGTCGTGCTCGACCAATCCCAATCGATGAGCATTCGCGATGATCAATCGCAGCGGGGCCGTTCACGAGCTGAGCTGGCCAACGCGGCCTTGCAGGCCAATCGCGCCGCGATCGAAAAGCTGAAGAGCCTGTACGAAATTCGCGTTTACTCGCCCGGTTCCGCAGCCGGCGGCGACCATGCCTGGCGTGTTGAGCCACAGACGCCGTATTCGGCCCTCACCGCAGCCATTCACGAAGCCGCGCAAATGTGCAGCGTGGACGGTGGGCGAGCGGCCGCCGTGCTGCTGCTGAGCGACGGCGCCGAAAACGTCGAACCGCCGGCCGCCCTGCGCAGCGCAGCGGATGCGCTGGCCGCGCGCGGAACGGCTTTGCTGGCGGTCGGCATCGGCCCAGCGCCCGGCGCCGCACACAGCTTGGAGCTTGATCCACTGTTCGTGCCGGCACGCCTCGGTTCGCGCGACCGCGTGCGCGTGCCCGTGACGGCCCGGGCGCAGAACTGCCGCGGCGCCAAAATTCGCCTGGAGCTGCTATGGAACGGTGAGCGGGCCGAGGCCCGCGAGCTGTCGATCCAGCACGACCCGCAACGCCTCCAGGTCGAGTTCGACCTCCTGCCGCCCGGAGCCGGTTTGCAGCGTCTGACCGCGCGGGCCGTCCTGCCCGCATCGCTCGGCGGCCAGCAGGTTGAAACGCACGCCGTGATCGACGTCCGCGACGAGCGCATCCGCGTCCTGTACCTGGAGGATGCGCCACACACGGAAGCGGCCTTCCTCCTGCGGGCTTTGCAGGCTGATCCGCGCTTCGAGCTGACGTCACGCTTCCTCTTCGCGGAGTCGGCCGAACACGGCGCGGCGCTGGCCAAAGCGAACATCACCTGGAACGACTACGACGTGGTAATCCTGGGCCGGCTGTCGCCGCTGGGCGCGGATGCCGCCTTGAAGGAACTCGCCAGCGCCGTAACGCGCCGCGGCGTGGGATTATTGCTGATGGGCGGCCGGCGCTTGTTCAACGATAGCGACGCTCGCCATTCGCCGCTGGCCACCGTTAGCCCGGTCGCATTCGTGCGGGATCAATTCGGCCTGCGCGGACCGCTCCAATTCGTGCCCACGCGCGTCGGGTTGCAACACGCGATCTTGCGCGGCGCCATCCAGCCCGTAAGCAGCGATACCAAGCGGCTGTCCAGCGACGATGAGGCGGCGCGCTGGAAGACTCTGCCCCGGCTGGGAACCGCTGCACTCCTGGGCGAACCCAACCCCTTGGCCACCGTTCTGGCACGCGACGCCGGCGGCCGCACCTTGCTTGCGGCTCAGGAAGTCGGCAGCGGCCGCTGCCTGGCCGCGGGCCTCGAAAGCACCTGGCCTTGGGCGCTGGCCTCCGACGACGGCGCCGCCCTGCACCGCCGCTTCTGGACCCAAATGCTGCTGTGGCTGGCCAATCGCCGCCCGCGCGCCTGGGTCCTGACCGATCACCCAAGCTACGCGATCGCCGCCCTGCGAAGTGGCCAAGCCCGGATTCGCATTCGCGCGGGCATCAGCCAGTCGGATTTGGCCGACAACGGCGTTGATTTCCGCAGCGCGACGGCCCGCCTCGATCTCGTCGATGGCGACCAGCGCCGCCCGGTGCCTCTCGAACAGCAGGGAGGCGAATGGCGGGCCGAACTCTCCGGCCTCGACGCCGCCGGCCTGCCCGCCGGCCAACACCGCCTGGAATTCATCATCGGCGACGCATCTGTGGTGGCCCCGGCATCCGCCCCGGCCGGCGCCGAACCGGCGCCAACCACCGCGGCATCACAGCCGGACGTGCTGACCGCCCGCACCGAATTCGCCTTGCTGGAAAAGCAAATCGAATTCGAACCCCCCACCGCCAACCTGCCGCTGCTGCGCTCAGCCGCCGAAGCGACGGCCAGCGCCGGCGGCCTATATTGCCCCCTCCAGGATTTTCCGGAAATGCTAGATAAACTATCGCGAACCGACCGCCGCCAGGAAGTTCGCCGCCCAATGCGCTACGCCCTCCTGGAGCAGCACGCCTGGCCCGCCCTCCTGACCGCCGCCGCCGTGCTCGGCCTGGAATGGCTGATCCGCAAACGCCTCGGCCTCCCGTAACCGCTGAAACCAAGCGGCGGCGTTCAATCCTTCTTGCGAAACCCACCCCGATCCAACCCTAGCCGCGCCAGCGATTTCACGGCGGCGGCGCGCAGCGGGGGATAATCGTCCTCGGCAGCCTCGCTCAGCGCGACCCCGATCGTGTGGCGCAGGGCCTCATCGGCGCAGCGCACATTTCCCAGTGCGATCGCGGCATTGCGGCGCCACATGTTGCGAGTTGCGCGCCTGCTGGCAGAGCCGTCGGTCAATCGCCGGTACTCACCGGAGCGCATGCGCACCAACTCGAGCAAATCCGGCATCGCGGGCGTGTGTTCGGTCAGTATCTCGGGCTGGCGCGCGGGCCGGGCGTGTTGGTTGTACGGGCAAACCTGCTGGCATATGTCGCAGCCGTAAACGCAGTTTCCCATCGCGGCGTGGAATTCTTCAGAAATCTCACCGCGGTGCTCAATCGTGAGATAGCTGATGCAACGCCTGGCGTCCAACTGGTACGGGGCGATGAGAGCCCCGGTTGGGCAGGCGTCTATGCAGCGCGTGCACGTCCCGCAGTGATCCGTGACCGGGCTGTCCGGCTCGATGTCCAGCGTCGTGAGCGCCTCGCCCAGGAACAGATACGAACCGACCTGCCGATCCAACAGGCAGGTGTTCTTTCCAATCCAGCCCAAGCCAGCTTGCCGGGCCAGATCGCGTTCCAAAAGCGGAGCCGTGTCGACGCAAATCCGCCACTCGAACGCCTCGTTCAGCTCCGCGCGCAAGCGTTCCATCAGCTCGGTTAACATGCGGCGCAGCACCACGTGGTAGTCGCGGCCCCGCGCGTATGAAGCGACGCGGCCACGCGGATGCTCGCCCTCCCCACCAGTTTCGGGAGCGGTTTCGGCCCTGTTGTATGAGACGGCAACGCAGATTATCGACCTCGCCCCGCTCAGCAACTGGGACGGATCGCTACGCAATCCGACATTTCGCTTGAGATACTCCTGCGTCCCGGCATAGCCCGCTTCCAGCCAAGCCTTATAATACGCCCCGCGTTCGCTCGGACCGGCCTGAGTGATGCCCACGCGCTCGAAGCCCAGCGCCGTTGCGAGGGATTTGGTCAAACGGGCTCTGTTGGACGGCGTCATACGCGACGATGATAGCTGCGTGCCGAACATCGGACCAAGCGATGCCCGTGTGCCCTTCCGGGATGAAAGGTTCGTTCATGTTTAATTTCGACTGGTTCCATGGCGGCGGCTTGCAACGCCAGGTCGAAGAGGCCAAGAACCGCTGTGCTTACAAAAAGTTTCCGCAAGCCAAGAACAACAGCAACGGCTCGCCGGAATTCCACGCCTATCGCGCACAGCTTGAAACGCGAACGATCCTCTACTTGAAGGACGGGCTTAGCTATGAAATGCGCGAAATGGCCGACATGGGGATCAGTAGCGCGCTATCCTTCGAATGCGTGCCGGTCGACGAGAACTACCAGGTCGGCGCTTATGTCGTGGTAGTTCCGTTCGAGGATATCGCACGCGTGGAGGTATTCGCGGTTCACCCGGACGACAAGCCCCAGGACAACATTCGTATCCCGGGCTTTAAGTCGGCCGCGGAGTCGAGCCGGGACTAGAAGCGCCGCTAACGTTCGCGCCAGTGGACTGTCTTTTTAGACGCACGGCTTACGTGCCGCGACGCGCGGCCTGTAACTGTAACCAGGGTCCATCGATGGGACGCGCTCTAAGCATGCTGATGCTGATCGCCGTATCCGCGTTCTTCGCGACCGGCTGCGGACCGTCCTTTGGCCCCCAGGCTCAAAAAGGAATTACATTCTACTGTCCCGGCGCGGGCAACATCGATTTCGGCGACGGCGGCATACGCGAGGGCCTCTCGGCCGCTGGATACGAGGGGCAAGTCGCCTCCGTGCTATGGACCGTCTCGTTCAATCCCGCCGTTGATCAGACATTGCGCCTGAACGCGCGTCTCGCGGCCGCACGCCTGGCGCGCGCTATCGAGACGTATCAAGATCAGTATCCGGGCCGGCCGGTGAACGTCATCGGACTTTCCGCCGGCACGGGCGTCGCCATCTGGGCCGTCGAGAGCTTGTCAAAAGGGCACAGCGTCGACAACGTGATCCTGCTCAGTTCAAGCTTGAGCTCCGATTATGACCTGAACAAAGCCCTGCCGAACGTCAAAGGCAAGATATACAACTACTACTCGTCCGAGGACTCAATCCTCGCAGGTCCGATGAAGCTCTTTGGCACCATCGACGGCCGGTACTTCGTAGACGGCGCCGGCGCCGTCGGACTGCACCCGCCCAGCAGGGCAGACCGCGTCGTGAACATCGGCTGGCGACAGGAGTTCGCCCGCTACGGCTATTACGGCGGCCACACCGACGTAACCAGTCCGGCCTTCGTGCGGGCTGAAATCTCGGGGCGCGTCACGGGCATGCCGCTCGAAACCGCTCAAACAGGTTCCGCCAGACCGGTGGCCCAAGCGCTTCGGGCCGCGTCTGCGGATTGACGCCCGCGCCCGCGAGCACCGCGTCCGCCGCCGCCCGGCCGATCAAAGCCTGCAGCACGTTCTTGATAGTCTTGCGGCGATGTAGAAAGCTGCCGCGCACGAACTCGACAAACGCCGGAATGTCCGGCGCCACAATGGGTGGGTCACTCAATGGCTTAATGTCGACCAGCACCGATTCGACCTTGGGACGCGGCCAAAACGCCGTGGGCGGAAAGGTGGCCACGAGCCGCACGTCGGCCAGCGTGGCCGCAATTACGGAGATCGGCCCGTACGCCTCTGTGTCAGGCGCGGCGATCAGGCGTTCGCCCACTTCCTTTTGAATAGTGCACGTCAGCCGGCCGAAGTAGGGCTGTATGTAAAGCAGTTCCATCAGCAGCGGCGTGGCAACCTGGTACGGCAGGTTAGCGACAAGTTTGTATTGCCCGGGCGCCGCGGGAATGCGGCGGCCCAATTCAGCGAGGACGCCGGGGTTGATCCGGTGCTTGCCGGCCAGGACGTCGCCGGCCACGAGCGAAAAACGCGGGTTCTCGCCGAGCCGGCTGCGCAGCAGGTCTTGAAGTCCGCGGTCAATCTCGACTCCGACGACGTACGCGCCGGCCGCAAGTAACATTTCGGTCAGCGAGCCGGTACCGCAGCCGACCTCGAGCACGGTGTCCGCAGGCCGCAGGTCGGCCGCCTCGACCACCTTGCGCATAAGATTCAGGTCGATGAGAAAGTTCTGGCCATAGCGGTGCCGCGGCGACAGGCCGACGGAGGCTAGCAGAGCGCGAATTTCGGATTGAGTCTGACCGGCCATTTGGACCTATGTAAGCCGGCTGATAGCATTACGGCAAGCAGAAAGTGGGTGCTGCTGGGTGCCCTGCCCAAAGACGGGTGCCATAGGACGGGTGCCATG
>JAGPEO010000055.1:0-4446 GCA_018056925.1 Phycisphaerae bacterium | reverse complement strand
GGACGGGTGCCATGCCCAAGCTGTAAGCGCGGGCATGCCCTCCGGTAAGCGCGGGTGCCATGCCCAAGCTGTAAGCGCGGGCATGCCCTGGGTAAGGCGACACCGAACAAGGCCGGGCAACCGGCAGGCGCATGCCCGCGCCGCCACGCGGCTTGGGCATGGCACCCAGGCGCCCCGGCGGCCCAGGCGCTCCCCGGGGCAAAGAGCCCGGTTGCGCTTTGGTCGTTGGTTTAGTCAATAGTCTGGTTCTTGGGAGTGCGCATGACAGACCTGCGGAACATCCGCCTGACAGATTACGCCTTCTGCGCCGGCTGAGCGGGCAAGCTGCCGCAAGACGGCATGGCGCAGGTCCTGCGCCGCTTACCCCCGCAGAAGCATCCAGACCTGCTGGTCGGGACGGATACGTACGACGACGCCGGCGTCTTTCGCATCAGCGATGACGTAGCGCTTGTGCAGACGACCGATTTCTTCCCGCCACTGGTGGATGATCCATTCGCCTTCGGGCGAATCGCGGCCGCCAATGCGCTCAGCGACATCTACGCCATGGGCGGCGTGCCGCTCACGGCCCTGAATCTGGTCGGCTGGCCGGACCAGCAGCTTCCGTACGAGGTTCTGGCGGAAATTCTGCGCGGCGGGGCAGACGCCTGCGCCGAGGCGGGCTGCATCATCGTCGGCGGACACAGCGTGCGCGATCGCGAGATCAAGTACGGGATGTCGGTCACGGGTAAAGTTCACCCCAAGCGCATCGTCACAAACGCCAACGCCAAGCCGGGCGACAAGCTCGTTCTGACCAAGCCGCTGGGTACCGGCGTGCTGTGCAGCGCGGCCAAAGTCGGAAAACTGCCGCAGGCGGAGTTGGCTGAAGCGATCGCGGTGATGAGCACGCTGAACAAAGGCGCCTGCGAAGCGGCGCTGGCGGTAGGCGTCAATTCAATGACCGACGTCACCGGCTTCGGACTGATCGGGCATGCGTACGAAATGGCCGAGGGCAGCGACGTCACGCTAACCATTCACGCGGCCGAAGTCCCGCTCATGGCGCATGTCCTGGAAATGGCCGAGCAGGGAGTAATTACGCGAGCCGCCACGACCGCCCGGAAATTCCTCAGCACGAAGCTGCTGATCGACAACGTCGATGAGACGCTCGCGGATGTGCTCTGCGATGCACAGACTTCGGGCGGTCTGCTGATCAGTGTGCCGGCCGAGCGCTGTGAAGCTCTGATCGCCGAGCTGAAGGCGCGCGGCGCCGTCTGTGCTACGCCGGTTGGTGAAGCAAAATCGCGGGGCGAAGCGAGGATCGAGCTAGTGCCCTAATCACTTAGCCGTGTACTGCCGATCAGGCCTTTGACGAAACGGCGCGGCCCAAACCTGCGAGCGCCGCCCTCACGCCGAACCATGCAGCCGCGCCTCGCCGCGCTGCACCCGCGCTTCCAAATCGCGGCATTCGGAAAGCAGCGCATCAAGCATGCGCTCTTCGGCCACGGTCTGCTTCTGCTCGCCCTGCACGTAGATGATGCCCTTGCCCTTGCCGGCGAAAATGGCCACGTCCGCCCCTTCGCATTCGCCCGGACCGTTCACCACGCACCCCATCACCGCCACCTTCATGGGCAGCTTGATTTCAGTCGCCAGCTTCTCCCGCACCTGCGTGACGAGCTTGAATAGATCAACCTCGATGCGGCCGCAGGTCGGGCAGGCGATCAGCTCAGGCTCGCTCCGCCGCCGCAGACCAAGCGCGCAGAGCAGCTCCTTGCCGTCTTCCACTTCGTGCACCGGGTCGGCCGCGTAGCTGATGCGGATCGTGTCGCCGATGCCATTGGCCAAAAGCGTTCCGAGCGCGGCGATGGAGCGTATGCGGCCGGTCTCGGGCGGTCCGGCGTGCGTAACACCGAGGTGCAGCGGGTAGTCGAAGCGCTGGCTGATCGCGGTATATACGTCGATCACCACGCGCGGGTCGATGCTCTTCGCAGAGATCACCACGTCGTGAAAATCGTTGTCGTCGAAGATTCGCAGGTAATCCTCGAGCTTCTCCAGCATGAGGCGGATCAGGTTGGCCGTGTAGTCCTGGGCCAGTGTGGCCTTCTCCACGGCGCGGCGTTCCTTGTCGCGGCGCTCGACGATTCCGCCCTCGTTGACTCCGACGCGGATGGGAATGCCGCGTTCCTTGCACGCCGCGATGACGCGGTTGACCTTGGCCCGATCCTGCAGGTTGCCTGGGTTGAGGCGGATCTTGTGCACGCCCGCGGCGATGGCCTCCAACGCCCGCTCAAAGTGAAAGTGTACGTCTGCAACAATCGGCACCGGACTGGCCGCGAGAATGTGCGGCAGCGCCTCCGTGTCGCGTTTCTCCGGCACAGCCACGCGCACCAGGTCCGCCCCGGCCTGTGCAAGCTTGCGAATCTCGGCGATGCACCGGTCGACGTCGTATGTGTAGCCGGAAGTCATCGTCTGCAGCGCCACCGGCGCGTCGCCGCCGATCTTGACACGGCCGACACTCACTTGACGAGTTTTGTGGCGTGAGAGCATCATTCTTCCAAATCAGGTGCTCTGCCGCAGCAGACGAATCCAGAACGTCTATCGTAGCACATTTAAAACTACTCGCGCTCGCCCGCGGCCACGTGCGGTCCGCAATATACGTGGCTGAAACGGCGACTGCATCAAGAATACTACCGCGCCGGCATGAATTCCGTCAGCGGCACATGACTGAGTGCGCATCAACCTCAGAAACCCACAGCTCCGTGCTCGCGTCACACTCAATCCCGCACAGATCACACACAGACGACCCCACGTAACCCAACCCGACTCCAACCGGCTCGACTGGGTGTCGCACCAGTGACGTGATCCGGCCCACCGTCTGCCCACCCTTGCGAAGGTCAGCCGGCAAATCGAGTGCGACCGCCGGCGAAGCCCGCAGCCGAACCAGTCGCCTTGCCTGGACGCCGCGCGACCGCATCCGCTCGATTACCTCCTGCCCCAGATAGCAGCCCTTTTTGTAGCTGATCCCGCAACCGGCCGGATCGGCCTCCGGCGCCACCACCTTCTCGTCGATTTCCCGCCCAAACCAGGGAATGCCGGCTTCAATCCGCATTGCGTCCAATACGTGAAACCCCGCCGGCGCGGCGCCGGCCGCAACCAACCGGTCCCACCAGGCCGCGGCTTGCGCGAACGGGACGATTAGTTCGTATCCCGGCAGGCCGGTGAAGTCATGGCGAACCAGGCGCGTGCCGTCGCCCTCAAGCGCCGCGCTCGACTGGGCGGGCATATCGGCCGCAGCCGCAAAGCCCAGCGCCTCCGCTATTCCGCCCGCGCCCGGGCCCGACCATCCCAGCCGGGAGAATTCCGCGGAGGCGTCGCGCATGCGCACATCTTCGCTGATCAAAAAGCGTTCCAGGTGCGCCAGGGCGCGCGGGATCAAGGCTCGATCAATATCCAGCCAGAGCGCGTCCCGAAGCGCGAGAACATTGAGATCGAAGACCACGCGGCCTTTCACGTCTGTTGCGAACGCGTACGTGCCCGCATTCTCCGCGAGTCCCGCCACATCGTTAGTGACCAGGTTCTGAAGCCAGCTCGTGCGGTCCGCGCCCGTCAGAATCAACAAACCACGGTCGCCGCGGTCGAACAACGCCGCGCCTTCCCGCGCCGCGCGATACTCCTGCCCCACCTCTCCGAACCGGCCCGCCACGACCGTGTTGCCCACGACCAGTTCTTCAACCGGTCGATAACGCGGACTCGTGATGAACGCAGAAACGTTTGGCATACATCGGCCTCCTTGGTATCGTAGCGCCCTCTTACGCCTGCCCGGGAACGTAATGCAATGAAACGCGCCCGCAACATCCAACACGCCTGGATTCTCGCCTGCGGAACCGAACTGATAATCGGCCATTGCGCCGACACCAACTCCGCCTGGCTCGCCGAGAAGCTGGCGAGCGTGGGAATTGAGACGGACCGCATCTTGACGGTGCCCGATAGAGCCGCCCTCCTGGCAAATGCCCTACGCGAAGCTGCCGCAGAAAGCGACGTAATCCTGCTAACCGGCGGCCTCGGTCCGACCGAAGATGACCTCACCCGTACGTCGCTGGCCGAAGTCGCGGGCGTGCCCCTGACCGTCGATCCGCCCAGCCTCGAGAATATCCGCGCATTCTTCGCTGAGCGCGCCCGTGAAATGCCTCCCGCCAACCAGGTGCAAGCCATGATCCCGCGCGGCGCACGTGCCCTGCCCAATCTCTGCGGAACCGCGCCGGGCATCGCCATAGAGCTGCAGGGCACACCGTGTTTCGCCATGCCCGGCGTGCCGTTCGAGATGCGGGCCATGTTCGAGCGCGAAGTGTTGCCCGAACTCGCCGCCCTTGCCTCAAGCAGCGTGCTGCTCAGCCGAAACTTGCATTGCTTCGGGCGCGGCGAAGCCGACATCGGCCAGAGCATCCGCGACCTGATGGCCCCCGGCCGCAACCC
>JAGPEO010000366.1 GCA_018056925.1 Phycisphaerae bacterium | reverse complement strand
CCTTCTTGAGCTGCTCGTACTCGCCCTCGTAGTACTCGCCCGCCACGACCAGGCAATCGCTTCCCAACTTGACGCGGATCGTCTGCGGAGCAAGCTTGCGGTAGAACGCGGTCGCGATTTCCTGGGCCACTTCAATCCCCAGTTGCTCCGGGCTGCTGCTCGGCGGGCTGTTGAAACGGGAATCGTCCTTCTCCACCGGCGGAACCGTGTAGCTCAGCAATACGCGCCCCGTGGCCACGTCGATCACCCGTACGCTGCCGGCCACACGAGCCACGTGCCGGAACTCCATTAGCACGTCTTCCCCCACCACGCGCAGCCGGCCGTTGCGATCCACGGCGTAACGTGGGCGGCGCACCTGCTTCTGCTGCCGATCCACATCAAAGGCCGTTATGTGGCCGACCACTACCGCCTGCGCCACTTGCAGCATGCCCGCCGGGACGGAAGTGTTGGGATCGGCCACGTCGGCCAGACGCGACAGATCCTGCTCGGTCAGAATGTCTTTCAAGTCGCCGCGCGACAGCACTGTAAACGAGCCGTTCGCGGTCAGATTGTCGATGAGCAGGCTCTCGGCCTGGCGGGCGGCCTCAACCGCGTTGCGATCGCAGGCCTTGAACGGCAGGACTGCGATGCGCTGGTAGTCCTGGTACGGCCACTCGGGATGTTGAACGATGTTGGCCGAGCGGCGCTTGGTGCAGCCGCCCAGCACGAGAATGCCGACCAACACAATTAGCGCAAGAGTTCGCGCGCGCGCCATCGAAACTCCTCTAAGAGTATGTGATCGGTTTCGGTTACTGACGTATCGCCGCAATCCGCCTCAAGAGGTCTAGACGCCCGCCGCGGCTTGAACGGCTATCTGGATGATCGCGCCTATCACCCCGGTGATCGTGCTCTCAACAATGGCCGCTTGCTGAATATCCGTCAAAGGGCAACCGGCAAGCGCCAAGCCGGTCAGAGCGGCCAAGCCTGTCAACAAACGCCCGCGGGTCCGGGTCTTAATCATGGCTTCTTCCTTGCGCGAATACTTTTTTGGTCCACGAAGGCGGCATTATAACCGGTTCAGGGGCTTGTGCGAGCCGGGGCCGTTTGCGGTCCGCCTGGCCCGCGCGACAGGAGCACCTCGAGACGGCTGACGGTTATCACGTCCGCGCCAAAGGCCTCATCCGTACGTTTATCGCCGGCCACGCCGACGTACAGGCCGAGGTACTCGGCCGGTTTAATGTCGCTGCCGAGTGGAAATTCCAGGTATGCGACTACCGCACGCGTTATCGGATCTATCAGCCGGTAGGGCGGGCTCACACCTCCCCGAAGTGCGAAGCTCTCAAGCAACTGCCCGCGGGCTATGAGCTCCGACGGGCTGTCAGCACGCTCGCGCACCTTGCGGATCTGCTCCATTTCCCGCTCGAACTGGGCTTGGTTACGATGCCCCGCGCCGGCCACTTGCCGCATGGCGCGCAGCGCCGCCTGATCGGCAATCCGTTCTTCGAGCCGGCTGATCCAACGCTGCGCCAGAAGCGCCACGGCCGGATCGGCGCGCTGCTCGGCTATGGGGCGCAGTTCAGCAATCGATTTTGTCCACGATTGCTCGAGCGCGTCTTTGCGGCCCTCGGCCTCGATAGCGGCCTCAACCAGCGCCAGGCGTTGGCCCCACGGACCGCTCAGGTCCGGGCCTTCGGCTGGGCGGGTGGTCGCGACAGCCCCGTCGGCGCGCGGCGCTCGCACAGCCTTCGCCTGCAAAGCGGCCGCCACTTCCGGCGTTATCCGTTCGACGCAGTCGTCCGCGACGTAGAAGAACACGCCGTCCGGCGGCACGATTTTCAACCAATCACCGCGGCGGCCCAGGATGTTCACCTTGGCGCCGCGCGGCAGCAGCTTCTGGACCTCGGTCTGCATCGGATCGACCTCGCTAAGCTCGCTGCCGACGCGCACGCGCAGGGCGCCGCTGGAGGTCGAGACGATCCCCTCGGTTTCGCTGGTCTGATCCACGTAACGCCCCGAAACGAACGAAAACACGCCCTCGGGAGCGTACACGCGGTGCCAGCCGTACTCCATTCCGACCGCTTGGAGCACCTGGTCGCGCTCGAGGCGGGCGACTGGCAGGCTGTTGCGATCGGCCCGGCTGCGCAGATTCACCTGATCGCCCGAGACGCGCAGCCAATACGACGCCGTCTGGGAAACGGCCGTCGGGGCACTGCTGGTGCTGACTGGCGCGCTGCTCGGCGACGCTTCCTGCGCGAATGCGCTGCCTTCGATAAGCACCGCCGCCAGGCATCCGGAAATCAACCTCACCCAAACGCTCAGTGGATCGCGCGCTTGTGCTTGCATGAAATGCTCCTCATCCGAAAAGCCTGCTCAAGCTCGGATTATGACTGCAAACGCCGTCTGCGTCAGCACCCCCGATGCCAAGCCAAGGTGCGCCAACGAGCGTTGTGCAGCTTTCTTTGGAGCGCGCCGCCGGCGGCGGCTACGACGTGTGACGCCGGATCGTCTAGCTTGTCGGCGGCGGGGCGTCCCAGACTTGCAGAAGGCTGTCCAGGTCTGTTTCTGCGCCGTCAATTTCGAGCGTCCAGTTTCCGGTTGCGTCCTGCGAGTACAGGCCGTCCCGTGTGTACCAATTCGGCAGCCCCATGAGGGTCTGCCATTTGCCCGCATCGCCGCGGTAGGCCGGCATTTGGAAGAGGTCCAGGCCGGCGTCCGTTTCAACGACCCAATAGGAGCCCGCCGGGATGGCCGCGCCGGCCTGATTTTGTGCGGAGTCGACGAGCGTTCCGGGCACGCAGCCGAACAGCCCGGCCGCGCCGAAAAGGCTCAGGCCGACAAGGCTCAGGCCGAGAGCAGATCTTGCGAGGCGGTTCATGCGGTCCTCCGGTTGGACCAGCGGCGATCCGGCAATTCTATGCCGCGCCGACCAGCGGCTGAAAGTTTTGGCCGGCAAATGGCTGAGGTGCGAGCTAATTCCGTCGGCCGTTCCCAAATCAACGCGCGGCGCGCGGCAACACGGCACATTTTACTCATCAGGCGGCGCGGCGGCCGGTAACCGTCAGCTTGGCCGGCCGGTAACCGTTGGCCGATTGTACCAATATCTGGCGCCGGTTTGAAAAAAGCCCGGGCGGGCAGCACAATGCCGGATTAACCGCGCCGGCCCGCGCCGTGCGTTTATGGGAGCGATACGAGATGCGATGGAGCAAATATTTCGTTCCGACGGCCAAGGAAACACCCAAAGACGCCACGGCGCCTTCACACGTGCTGATGTTGCGGGCCGGTCTGATCCGGCAGCTCGCCGCGGGTACCTATACGTATCTCCCACTCGGTTATCGCACCCTGCGCAAGGTTGAAGAGATCGTGCGCGAGGAGATGAACCGGGCCGGGGCGATCGAGCTGCACATGCCCGTGCTGCACCCGATTTCGCT
>JAGPEO010000053.1 GCA_018056925.1 Phycisphaerae bacterium | reverse complement strand
GCCTCCAATCGGTAACACCAGCGCAATGGCGGGGGCGCTTCCCGTGAATACCTGGTCCACTTCTGGCTGTCCACGTCGCACAAGTCCATCACGCGGCGCCGCGCCCGAACCTCCCGCGCAAGCGGCGCGATGGACGAAGAATACGTAAACAACGCGTCGAAGGGTTCTCGTGCCGACCACTCCGCCAGCGTGCGCCGCAGTCGCCAGTCGGCGAAATAGCCTTCCGTGAAACTGCCGCCTGCCAGCACGCTCCGCACCCCGCCCAGCACTCTGGCCGCGGCCGAGCGCGCAAATACCGCCACTTCACGGCAAACTTCACGCACCGGCGCGAGCTGTTCGCGGGTCGGCATCCGGCTGTCCACACACGCCAGCCATACCTCGTGCCGGCCGCTCAGCCCCTGCAGCACCGTCCACGAACGCAGCGTATCGCCCCGTTCGGGCGGGTAGGGGAACCGCGGCAACAGCATCAGTATGCGCATTCTTCCCCGCTTCATCCTGCAACCGAGCGGGCCAACCACGCGCCCGCCGTCCGTGTCATCCGCAGCGGCAAGCGCCGCCAAATACGCCGCGCCAACTGATACCGGGCGCTGTCGGGCGCCAAATCAGGGGCGCGCTGCCCGGGCGGCACGTACCGCTGGTAACCCAGCGGGCGCGGCCGAAAGCCTTGGTTGCGCTTAAAGGCCGCCGCACCTACGTTGCCCTTACGCGTGCGCCCGAAGTCGAAGCGCCGCAGCCCGCAGCTTACCGCCCGCTCCATGATCGATAGGTACAACAGATTGACCGCCCCGCGGACCCGGATGCGCTCATCCACACCTTGAATGTAGGGCGTCACCGTGTCGCCCCAAACCAGGCTGAACACGCCCGCGATCGGCCTCCGGCCCTGATAAGCCATGCTGATCCAAGCGCACTTGCCGAACAGCCTCTGCAGTTCAGTGAAGAAGCGCAGCGGATAGTTCAGTGACCCCAAACGGCGCATGCTGCGCGAATAAAGCTGCCACAGCTCCGGTAACTGCTGCGGATCATGGCGAATTTCTACGTTTTCCCGCGCCTGGCGAGCCGCGGCCCGCGCGTGCTGCGGCAGAAAGCATTCCAACTCGGCCACGCTCGCGGGCAACTGCCGCTCAAACGTCTCGTACCGGTCAACGGTTTCCCAGCCCGGCGCGACTGCTTCAATCGAACGCACCTCGAGCACGCGCGCCGCACGCCGCTGCGCCAAAAGCTCGGCTTCATCGGCCAGAGCGGCAATGACGCGCTCATCGTCGCCCAAAATGCCGCCGTAGTTGCCGTACGGAACGCTGACCAGCAGGCGCCCGGCCAGCACGCTGCGCATTTCCATCAGCGGCAGCACCCCGACCACTCTTCCGCCACGCAGCGCCACACGGTGCAACGGCCGGTGCCCGAACGTCCGTTCAACCGCGGCGCACCAGGCCGGGTCGTGAAACACCGTGCCGCTCGGCATCCCGCGCACGTACCTGGCCCACGCGCCGGCCGCATGTGTGGCTGCGGCTTCCTCTATCACCACCGGCGCCGTTGGCCGAGCGGCGGCGCTTTCACGAGCCGTAGTTATAATACTCATTGATGTCATACATGTGTGCGTGGCGCTCATGATGCCGCGTGAGAATGCACCCCAGGACGCGCACCTTGTTCGCCTGCAATGTCCGCACCGCCTGCTGCGCCACCGGCTCAGGTGTCCGCCGCATCTGCAAAATCAGCAGCGCAGCGTCGCAGCGCGGCCCCAGCACGCTGGCGTCGGCCACCGTACTTACAGGCGGCATATCTACGAATACATAGTCAAACGCCCCGCGCAACTCCGCGAATACCTGCCGCAGACGCGCCGAACCAAGCAGCTCGGACTGGCCCGCCCCGCAAGCCGCCCCGGCCGGCAATACCTTCAAGTTTTCATAGGGAGTTGGGTAGACGTGTTGTTTTACTGTACCGGTGCCGCGCAGCAGATCGGATAGGCCACTCTGCCCATCCAGGGCCAGCATGCGAGTGATCGAGGCGCGCCGCAGATCGGCATCCACGATCAATGTCCGCTGCTCGCCGCCCTCCGCCATCACCATTCCAAGATTCAGCGTACACGTGCTCTTGCCTTCGCCCGGCACGCTGCTGGTTATCGCCAAGACGCACGGATCGCCGCCGCTGTTCATGCTCAGCAGCCGCGCACGTACAGATCTGAACTGCTCGCATTCCACCGAATACCGGGCGTGGAACGCCACCACCGCCGGATCAATCAGCTTCGCATCCCATTCCTGCGTGCTCGGAAAGGCGACGCTCGCCGCCTCGGCCACCAAATCGCTCACCGCCCCAGGTTCAGATTGTGTGAACCGGCTGTCGGCCGCCGCGGGCCCGCCGCGCGCCGCCTCCTCCGGCATGAGCTCGACGACGCCCTCCACGGCGGGGTCCGGTGCGTCCCCTTCGTCCCGAACCTTTTTCATGATTTCCAGCATCGAACCCATGCTTTGCCTTCCAGCACCGAACTTCTCAAGGTCGCACTGACGTGCCGCAGTTGCCGCCCAGTCCGAGGTAACGCGGAACGGCGTCGCGCAGGTTCGTCAGGGCGCTGTCATAGGCGCGCGGATGCTCCAGGCTGAAATAGGCCAGCGCGCCGGTCGTCAGCAGCACAGCCAGCAAGAGCGTTAACGTTGGAGCCCACAACAGCCGGCACAGCCAGCGCTTGCGCCTCACCTGCGGCGTCGGAATCACTCCGATGGACTCCAGAACCGGAATGCCCAAGGCGCGCGCTACTTGACCCGCGGAGCGGAACGAGCGGTCCAGCAGCTCCAGTATCCCGATCAGCAGGGCCGCGCCCGCTAGCCCCGACGCCGTGCATACCGCCATGACGGCTTTGCCGCGGGGCGACACCGGGCGGTCCGAATTCTTGGCTTCCTCCAGCACCGCGAATGACGTGCCGCGCTGCTCGCTGTCCGCCGCCATAATGCGGTCCAATTGCAGTAAATGCTCGCGCCACGTCGCCAGCGTGTCCGCCTGCGTGGCTGCCTGATCCGTCAGGTCGCGCAAGCCCGCGCCATGCTTGAGCAAACGCTCGAACAGTGCCCCGAAACGCCTAACGCGCTCATCAGCATGCTCGAATTTGGCCTGCACTGCCGCCAGTTGCCGCTGCAGGGCCTCCAGTTCCAACTTGGCGCGCAACTGCTGGGCGTTGCGCTCGCCATCCGGCGCTGACACTGCCCAGCCATCCCCAGCATGCGCGAGGGCCTCCGCGCTGGATTGTCGCACTAACTCCTCCAGCAGCGCGCTCAACGCCGCACGTTTGGCTTGCAGCCCGCGCACCTCCGGGTGCTCGGCCGTCATGCGCCGCAGCGCCATGGCCTCGCCCATCTCCTGGTCGATCTTCGCCATGGCCGCCCGCACGCTGCGCTGAAATGCTTCCGTCGCCCCGGCCCCCGCCGGCTGGTCCGCTATCAGGGCCGCGTATTGCTCGTGCACCGCGACCTGTGCTTCCAATTCAGTCTTGCGCTCCAGCAGGCGCTCGCGTTCGCTCCGTAGCACCTCCAGCCGGTGACCCGCGCCCGCCGTGTCGTTCGGATCCAAACCCGGAAAATCCTTGAATGGCTCGGCCAAAGCCTGGTTCGTACTGGATAGCTGCTGCTGCAAGCGGTCCACTTCGGTTTGGAAGAAACGCCGCGTGCTCCGCAATACGTCAGTTATCCGGTCGCGCGTGTGCGAGATATACCCGTCGCGCAGAGCGACTACGCAGCGCTGCGCCATGTCCGGATCATGCGCCTCGCACGTCAGCTTGATGGTGTCCAGGCTCGGTGTGCTCTGGAGCATCTGAACTGACGCCCGCAATCCGTGGGCCGCCAGTGCCTCATCCAGCGCACGCAAACCCGCCTCGGTCAGCGGACCCTCCGCCGGAACGGCTTCGGGCGCGAGAATCCCCAGCGTCACAGCCGCGTTCGCCATGGCCCGCGAGCCGGTCATATCCATGACCAGTGTGGATTTGAGACTTTCAAAGCTATAGGGCGAGTTCTTGCTGATTAGATTCCGCAGCACGACGTCGTCGCGCCGCTCGAAAATCGTGCTGGCCGCGAAGCGCCGCGGCAACCACTGGCTACACCAGAACGCGGTCGATGCCACCAGCGCCAAACCCACCAAAGCCGGACGCCAGCGATTCCGTACCAGGCGCGCATACTCACCGATGGTGTTGCGAACATCCTCCATCGGTCGGTCGTGCGTCATATTCGCCTCTGTTTCACTCAGCGCCAGCGGCGCCGCCCGCGGCCATCATCACGGTAGTCGTAGTAGTGGCCTTCGTAGACGTGCGTGGAGTGAATCGTCTCGGCCGGCGCATTGTAAGTGTCCACGATCGGCTCGATTGGGTACAGCAACTCGCGCACCCGCAACCCTACCCACGCCAGTGCCGTCGGCGGAACCTCGATCACGTCGCCGGGCTGCAGCAGAATGTTGTCATTCGCACGCCCATCTTTGACCATCTTGTCTAGATTGATGGTAATAACTCTGCTCGCTTCATCCTCCGTCCCGGGCCGCACCACCCGAATCAGCGACTTCGCCGCGAGGAACGTCGGTTCGGCCTCCGACAACGCGTGCAACAACGTGTCGCGCCCCGTGTACAGCTTGGGACCCGGCCTGCGAACTTGGCCGAACACATAGTAGTACTGGCTCGCATAGCGGTGCACGTCCACCACCACTTCCGGTTCAACGTAATACCGGGCCAACAGGTCACGCAGCTTGGCCGCAATCTGATCCGTGGTCAGTCCCGCGACGTCCACTTCTCCCAGCAGCCGCAACGCAATCTTGCCGTCCGGGCGAACTTGCTCCGTCGTACCGTCAATTTCCGGGGCCACCGGGGCGTGGATGAGCAATGCGTCCGGCGGCGCTACCATGTACTCGCCCGTCGAAACAATTTGCTCGTCCGCCCGCAAGAACGCCACGTGGTGGGCGTGCCGCGACTGGCACCCGGCGCTGGTCGCGAGCAATATGCAGCCACATAACGCCAGCGCTTCCGCTCTACGTCGTGACCGCGCTTCGATTGTCTTCCACGCGTCCTTCATGTCCGGCCGAATCTTCCTTTCTTGTTCAAGACGCCCGGACCAGGCCACAATCTGCCAAGCGGCCCGTCTCGTGACTAATCGTCCAAAACCGCCACAGGGTGTAATACCTTATGAGAACCGTCCACAAACTTTCGGGACCCCCTTCATTTCAGCGGTCTAGACGGACTTCCGATGTTCTTTGCGGCTGATAAACCGGAGCCCGGCTTGCAACCTTTCCAGCACTTCCAACTGAAGCGCCCGCCCTTTGAGGCCGCGCCCGATCCCCGCGCGTTCTGCGCCACCGAACCGCACGCCGAGGCCCTGGCAACTCTGGAATACGCCCTCTATTCGCGTAAGCCCTGTACCGTGCTGGTCGGTGAGTCCGGGACCGGTAAAACGCTCCTGGCCCGCATGATGGCCCGCACCGCCTCGCTCCAGGCCACCATTTTATGGCTCCCTGGTCTGGGGCAGCCGCAGACACATTCCGAAATCTACATCTTCCCCCGCGGCACACTGTGCGGGTCTGACTGCAACCAGCCTCCGCTGCTCGCGAATTTCTCGGACTGGATTCGCGAACACAGCCGCTCCAGCCCTTCCACAGTCCTGATCGTCGACAACGCCGATTGCTTGCCCTCACACGGCTGGCGTGATGTCCTGATTTTGCTCTCCCGCGAAGTGCTCTTTTCCGAACCAGTGCGAATCGGCCTGTTCGGCCTGCCCAGCCTGCTGCGCCGTCTGGCCAGCCCGGAACTGGTGCAAGTCCGCCGCCGCATTTTCCGCACCGCCGTCCTGCAACCCCTCACACGCCGCGACATGTGCGTGTACCTTAGTGGCCGCCTGGTGGCCGCCGGCGGCCGTTTGGAAGACCTCTTCACCTCCGAGGCGCTCGACCAGATGCACCGGTTGACACGCGGCATCCCTGCCAGTCTCAATCAGCTCTGCGAAAACGCCATGCTGGAGGCCATGAGCGCCGGACGAACACGCATCACCGCTGCGGACATACTGGCCGCGGCTCAAGCCGTTGCCGGCCCGCGACCGCCCCTGCACACCGTGTGGAAGAGCGTCAAGCTCCTCAATCGGCCGGTTTTGCAGCCCCCCGCCCCGCAAGCGTCCGCGGCTGCTCGGCTTTCTCGGACACAGCCACTCACCGGCCTCAGCGGAGCTCCGCGCGTGACCGGCTTACCCTCTAGAGGCGGTCTTTACACGCCGCGTCACCTGGCCGATTCGAGCGTTCCGCCACATTTCACGCAGCAACTGCATTACCTCGAAAACCGCTTGCACATGGTGCTCTCGTCGATGCAGCGCGCTTGCGCCGTTACGGATGCCGCCTTAGCGCGGACGCACCAAATTGGAAGCCCCCTTTCTTCTGCTCCCGCCGCCCCCGCGTTGGATTCAACGCGCCCCGAGCAGGAACGTCCCTAACGTGCGGATCAAAATCGAAAGATCCAAGTCAATCGAACGGTGCTTCAAGTAGTACAAGTCAAAGCCCAACTTCCGCCGTGCATCATCAACCGTCGCCCCGTAACCAAGGTGAATCTGCGCCCAGCCGGTCAGCCCTGGCTTGATCAGGTGCCTTTGCCGGTAATTCGGAATCACCCGGCTTAGCTGCTCCACGAATTCCGGCCGCTCCGGCCGTGGCCCAACGATCGACATTTCGCCGCGCAGTATGTTCCAGAGCTGCGGCAGCTCGTCGAGCCGCGTCAGCCGCAGCCACCGCCCGACCCGCGTCACACGCGGATCATTGCGCTCCGCCCAGCGCGCCCCCTGTTGCTCCGCATCCAGCCGCATGGTCCGGAACTTGAATAACGTGAACTCCCGTCCATGTAGCCCCACGCGCTTTTGCCGGAACAGCGCCGGTCCGCGGCTTTCCAGCCGAATCGCCAGCACAATCGGCAGCCACAAAAGCAGCGCCACTGCCAGCCCCACCACGGCGACCACTACGTCGACTACCCGTTTGGCCGTCTCATAACCGCCGCTGCCCTGCACGTCCGCCAGCAGGAACCACTGCGCATCGATGTTCTCGGCCGGCACCTCTCCCAGCAGCTTCTCCACAAACGTGGGCTGATCGGTAACGCGGCAGCGATGATCCAAACACGCCAGCACCGCGTGCCCCACGTCCGGCCGCGCCGTCACCTCGCTGCCGACGATCACTTCGTCGATCTGATGGCGGACCAGCACCGTGCCGATGTCCTCGATTCTGCCCAAACGCGGCAAGCGCGCCCCGCCCTCCTCTGGGCTGCATCCAGCCCCGCCGCTCCCGCTCCGGCCCGACTCACGCGCTACGTCCACGTATCCCACAATTCGCACCGGGGGACGCACGGCGCGCTCCAGGAACGCCGCCAGCTTCCGAATCGACGCCTCGTACCCCACGCACAAAGCCCGCCGGCTGCGGCTCACGACTGCCCCATGCGCAACCAGCCGCAATGGCAACGCCGTCGCACAGTACATAGCGCCGACCGCCAAACCCAACCAGCGGCTCGCACTGCCGTAGAAGAACAGGAAAATGCACGCATAGGCCAGAACCAATCCGGCTCCAACCGTAAGCGCCGAGCGCACCAGAATCCGGGTTCGCGCGCACAGCGTTTTGCGCTCATAAAGTCCGAAAACCAGCCCCGCCAGCGTGATGCAGCTTCCGAAAATCAGCCCGGTCATCCAGGGTCCGAATACCCAAGCATATGTGGGCCGCCCCGAGACCATCAGCACGTACCAGAGCCAGGTGAACCCGTTCACCAGTAGAAAATCGAAGTACGCCCAGGTGATCGGCTCCAGGTGCCGCAGCAACACCTTTACCGGACTCTCGGCCCCGCCCGCCTGCCGAAATCTGCCCACATTGGCCCGCCCCGACTCCGGTCGCGGCAGGATTGTCAGGCTGCGCGGTTCTCGCACCGGCCGCGCCGCACTGCCGCACGGCGCCGCCGATGACACATCCCCTGCGTTTGCCGCAATTCGCGAGCCGGCCAATATGGCCATCTTGCATCCCGCTTCTTCAAGCACCGGACGCTGCGCCGTGCCGATCTTGCGCATCGTTCGACCGGCCAAAGCGTCCGAAGATATAGCGCTGCAATCGGTTGTTACGCCGCGCACATTCAGTTGGACGCCGGCACTGCGCCGTGGGCCTGGCAGCGCGGCCGCCGAGACGTTCCTCCAGCGCTCCTTGCTGAGCCCGATTCCCAAAGTCGCGTCCGCGCCGACCCGATAAAGCTGAACGAGGCCGCCCGGCATGCTCCGCGGCGCAAACCTGCACGGAGAATTAGTCGTGTCACGCTTGGTTGATATCGCTCATCACGCTGCGCGCTTAGTAGCGAAGACTCGCAGCCCCGAGCGTGGCTCCGCGCGCCGCGCTGGCCGCCGGCCCGCCGTCAGCCTGCTCGGTACCTGCGTACTAGTGTTTGCTATGAACTGTGGCTGTCGCTCCGCTGAGCCGGTTTGCCAACCGCAAGCCGCGGCCACAGTCCTGGCGGCCGGTACGGATGATCGCGACAACTGTCGCACGATCTTCGCGGATAACGCGTGCGGAGTGCGGTTCGCCACGACGCTGGTGATCGCCGAGTTGGCCGGCGACGATAGTCCCGACGCGTTGCCCGGCGACCAGGCCGAAATCGCGGACAGCCACCAGACCTTGCCCCCACTGCCGGTGCGACCCGAGTCCTCCGGTGATGATGCGCTCTGCCCGGCCGGTGAAACGCCGGCCTGTGGCGCCGATGAGGGCCTGAAGGTGGTAGTCATATCGCCGGCCGGCCAGGGGCGGTGGGTCGAGGCCTTTCGTGGCCTGAGTTTCATTCGCGATCTGCGGTTTCTTTCGCCCATCGATTTGAAATCCCAAGGGGGCGGTCTGCCCGGCATACTCGCTGCCGCGCGGCGGGCGCAGGGCGGGCTGTTGCTCACCTATACTGCGAACCGCTGTGGACCGAATTCCGAGCGCATTGCGGGGACTATCTACGCGGTCGACTCCGGCCGGCCGCTTGTGCAACTGCAGTCATATATGCAGTTCTTGAACGAGGAGGGCCTGGAATGCGCCGTCGATGAGGAGCGCGGCGATCACCGCGACCAGGACGCGATTTATCAGACAGCCCGCGAGTTCGAGGGCCGCTGTGTGGATGCAGTCCGCGAACTGGCTCGCCGTTCGCCGCCGGTCGACGCCACCGAGCCGCACCGCTGGATTCCCCTCTATCCCTACTGCTCGCATAATTAGGGACAGTCCCGAACGCCATTCAGTTAGCCGCTACCGGGTTTCATGAGCGCCCGCTTCAATACAGCCCGCGGCTGGGTCATTCGAGAGTACTGCAGCGGGCGGCGCTTAACCACGCGCGGTTGTACGCGGCCGGGCCGGTTCGGATTGACTACGATGGCCGCGGCGACCAGGCGGATCACCCCATAGCGTAGCAGCCGCAACACGTCCAACAGGCTGATTCGCTCCGGCGTCGTTTGCAGATGCGGGGCCAGCACCGTCAGTACCGCACAGATCAGGTTGTACACCAGCGCGAAGGCCAGCAGCTCGCGCTCCACGCCGGCCGCGCTCTGGCTGCGCAACACCCGCATGCCCAGCGTGTCCTTCAGGTGCCGCAAATTGACTTCGGGCTGCCAACGCCGCTGGTACAACTCGGCCAGCGCGTCTGCCGGATAATCCCCGGCATTCACGAGCGTCGTTACCAGCGTGACGCGGCGTGTACGGTAGCCCGGTTGCCTGACCACATACCGCAACTCACGCACGATCAGTCTCTCGGGCAACGCGTCATAGACGGCGCGTGGCAGCGCCCGCGAGGGCACGCCGCTTTTGCGCCAGATGGTCAACTGATCGTTGATTCCCAGCCGCTGCGGCCAGTCGCAGCCCGCCCAGTGATATTGGCGGGCGCGGAAGCTCACGTGCCGCCGACCGTGCACGCGAATGACGACGTGCACGCCTTGTCCTCGCAGCAGGGCTATGTGCGCAAACGAGCAGAAGCCGCGATCGCCCAGCAGCACGTCGCCGGGCTGCAGGTGTGGCAGCAGCTCACCGACCCGAGCGAGGTCGTGTACGCGCCACGACGAGGCCAGCACGTCCACCAACATCCCCGTGTAGGCATCGAATAAGGCCAGCAGGTGCGCCACTGGAAAGCCGCAGCCGGGCTTCTGCTCAGTCGGCTGGCCGAACCGTTGTTGCAGCTCGGGCGTATCCGGCATCGAGCAGGAGGAGCCATCGACGAAGACCACGCGGTGTCCGCGCCAACGCGCAATGGCCTCTGAGTCCCGCCGCTGCCGCGTGACGGCCTGTCGCAAAAGCCTGCGCAGAACGTCCACCGGTAGGCGCTTGAGGGCTTGGCAGTAAGCACTGGGCGTGAAGGCGACGCCGGTCAGGCGACTCACGGCGGTCATGGCGATGGCGTGCAGAATCTGCAGCAGCAGGGCCTGAACGGTGAGGACGGGGCCCAAAATGCGTTCGCGCCACTCGTGGCCGACGGCCCGGCAAGCGGCCTGAATGTCGGCCGGCGTGACATGCGTGTTGAGTTCGTGCTTGATTTGCTGCAGGGCGGCGGTGATACTCCGAGCCATCCTTGGCCTCCTGTGTTGGTTTTGTTTGTACACCAACATCTTCACGGGAGGCCTTGCCTTGCGCAAGCGCTGTAAGTGCTTACGTATCAAGGGCTTATATACTATCTAAATGGCGTTCCACACTGGGTCCTCTCCTGCCCAACGAAACACAGCCCGGCAACCTCGCGGGCGAGCGTGCGAGAACTGATCCAGGAGGCTGCATTCGGTAGCATACCGCCTGAGTTCTCCACCGACGTCGTGTGGGGCCTCGATTACTCCCTCCAGGAGAAGGTCCTGGACTTCTTCGGCAGGCACGGCTCGCCGGATATCGGGCCATTTGCCCACGTCTTGATAGCGGCAGGAAAACCGGCGGAGCGGAGTGTGACGCTCGTCTGGCTTGTTCTTGGTTTTGAGCCCCACCGCTTCTTTCTCTCGCGACAATGGTGTGGCCCGCCGTTCTGTTATGCCGTCGTCTCCGGCATACTGCGTGATTCGAAAACGGAGATTTTCGACTACCCGGCAGAGTTCTTCATCGGACAGCCGTCTCCCCTAAGGGCGATCCAGCCAAGAGGTATTCCGGAGAGCGTGTCGAAGCAGCACATGCAAATCATATGGTCCTATCGGGCCCGTGCCTTCCAGGAGGCCACCGAACTCGTCGAAATGCGCCGCGACGAAATCGTACGGAAAGAGATCTGCTGCTTCGCCGGGAGATTTTTGGGCGAAGCGGGGCGCCGAGCTCACGTTCCGGACTGCTTACAAGAGCGCCTGCGCGTCATGTACAAGGACCGCCTTGCGACCGAAGAGGCACAGAGGCGCTTTTCAGAAGTGGTGCGCTTGCATGTCATGGGCATCTCCGAGGAGGAACGCCGCAAAACGATAGTCTACGGCGACGATGAGGCTCCCCATGTCGACTGGCCTCGCTGGATTCAGGTCGACCGGGCCCTTATCAAACACCTCAAGACATGGCTGGGCTTGCCGGGAGCCATGCACGGAGAAGTTGAGATACTGGAGCACGTACCGTTGCCTCCGTGAGCACCGCCAAAATGTCCGGCTGGTGCGTGAATCCTTTCTTGCACCACGTATGGGGGAATCCCTTCCCCCGGAATTCCGGCCGCCGCGAGTTTGCCATGAGCCATCATCTCAAGACCGACGTTCGAGGCGGATTTGAGCACGAGCGGCCCGCGCCGGCCTCAGCCGGGCCTACGGCACTTGAAGTTTGTTCCGCCGGATTGATCCCAGCGTTTCACACTGGTCTAACGTCAGGCCGTGCCTGCGGCGCTCCGCCCGGCGGCAGGCGCAATCTGCTGGCGCGCGAGCACTCCCGCCGCCTTTGGTCTCCGCCGGGCTGGCTTCAACCGCGCGCCAGCGCCAGACGCGGCAGACAGGAGTGAACGCCATCATCGGTCGCTGGCCAGGTGACGAAACGGACGAGGAAATCGAAGCCGCCCTGGAACGCCTGAGTTGAAAAAGCCGCCACTGTACGTGCTCGACACCGGCATCGTCATTCACCTGATCCGCGCCAATGCGCTCGGGCGGCACGTGAGTGCGACGTACCACCTCGGTGCCGTTAGCCGAAAGCTGAAAGCTGAGAGCTGACAGCTTCGAGCGCGTGAATCTGTCTCGCACCTCGTCTGTGGCAATTCCAACCGCGCCGGCGAATTCTGGCTGATAGCTGAGAGCTGATAGCTGGAAGCTTTGCGCCCTCCCCGCCATTGCCGCGCAAACACCCACAATCCGCGCATTCCGGCTGAAGGCTGATAGCTGAGCGCTGACCAGCTTTCTAGAATATCCAGCACGAACCGCGCGCACGCGCAGAAAGGCGCCGCTATGTGGCATTTGAAACGTCCCCACTGCTCACCAGTCACCTATCAACTGTCTCCGCGCAGCCGCCTTTGTCCCCTGCTCGCCTCTCACTTATCTCCTCTCTCCGCGCAGCGGCTGGCCTCAGGTTATCAAAATCGAGTGCACAAAAACCATGAGCATCTGATCACCTGCCCCCATGGCCCGATTCCACGCGGCTTTTTATCAGACCGCTTGAGCACCTGAGGCAGCCCCTCCCGGTGAAAGCTCGGGCGTTGGCGGTTGCCTTGGCTGAAAGCTGATAGCTGATAGCTGATAGCTCAGCTCCTGCCGCAAGCCGAATCTGTGCAAATCTGTGAAAATTTGAGGAGAAAAAATTCCACAGATTGCACTACTTGGCACCGCCTGACTCGACCTCCGCGATCGTGTCGAGCGCCAGGAGCGAATGGGCGTAGGCCGCGCCGGCGCGCATTTCGGCCGCCACCCAGATGGCTTCCATGATCTCTTCGGCTGTGGCGCCATGCTGGAGCGACTGCTTCGTATGCGCACGGATGCAGTAGGGACATTGAGTGACATGCGCGACGGCCAGCGCGATCAGTTGTTTCGTCTTGCCCGGCAGGGCGCCGTCGGCGAAGACGGCCTGGCTGAAAGCCTTGAAAGCTCCCAGCGCCTGCGGCGCGAGCCTCTTTCGCCTTTCGGCGAGTTCTTTCATCGCGGCCGGAAATAGCTGCTGCTGGTCTGCCATGCTAGATACTCCGTTTGGTTCCGGGCTGTTTGACTCCCTTGGTTCGAGGCAGCTTGAGTTTATGCCGGTTACTGGTCTGAGTCTGGCCAGCCGGCGCACTCAGCCCAGCCGGCGTGTCAAACACCTCTTGCACCGGCTCTATATGTCACTGAACGCCCGCTGAGCGAGTGCAGCGAGCACGGGATAATTGGGTCCGCCCAAAGCAGTGTTCTGGCTGCTGACGGCCGTTGCGAGTAGTCCGACCCGTATTGTCGTCAACTGTAGCGGTCAGGTGTTCCGACGGAGGGGTAAACGGTGGCGTGCGACCGGGCCGATGACCATTCGCTTCGACTGCATTCAGGGCGGGGGTACAGAGAGAGTCCTCGGCACCGTTCGGGGGCGGCACAGCGTAGTCGGAGCGGGTACTGCGCCGGTGAAGGATTCTGGGCGGCACGCCCCGGCTCTGCTCCGGCGGGGACGACACGCCCCGGCGCTGCTCTTGCCGCGAGCGCCGGGGCGGTTGTGTGCTGCTCTATTTCCGCCGGCGCGCGGCCAGCAGTCCGAGGGCCGCAAGCAGTGTCAGCAAGCCGGCCGGCTCGGGGATGAAGCTTACTTCGCCGAAGCTGGCGGCCATCGTGCCGAACATGCCTTCCCTGTTGTAGGCGCCCAGGCCGATCTGGCCGCTGGTGAACGTCGCATCGATCAGCGTCACCTGAGGTGAGGCGGGCTCGGGGCTGCCGACCGGCCAGACTTTGATCGAGAGCTCGGTCCCGACCGCGCCGGCGGTGAGGTAATACTCGACCTCTTCCTCAATGGTGAAGCTGGCGCTGGCGCCGTTGACGTACTCGAAGTTGTCGAAGACGGTCATGCCGATGCTGTCCGAGGCGTTCTCGGCGAAAAAGCTGATGAAGTCCATTTGGGCTACGTCGGCCCGCATGGGTACAAACACGCACGAATTGGCGTTGTGAATCGTAAAGCGCGTCGTGAGATAGCCGTTGCCGTAGGCGTCCGGGTCGAGCAACGATTCACTGAACACGGACGCGCTGCCCAACAGGTAGGGCACCGGTGGCAGCGGGTAGTTCGAAGTCATGTGGTATTGCCCGCCGGAAACGGTGTAACTGGTTCCGCCCAGGCCGTAGAGTTCCAACAGGTCCACGCGCGTCCAGGCGGCGTCGGTTCCGCTGCTCCAGTCTTCGATCGTGACGGCCGTAGCGGGGTGTGCGACGACCAGCAGCGCCGCGAATGCGAGAGTGGTGCGCCATGTTTGGCTAAGGTGTTCCGCGTTCATCGAATGTCGCTCCTTCTCCTTGTGGGAAATGAACCTCGGCCTCAGAGCGGCCGAATTAATTGCACTATAAAGATTCAGGTGTTCGGAATCAACATTTTCTTTGTGTTGAATTCACGTAATCAGGGACAGTCACGTGACTGTCCCTAATTATGGAGGACTTGCTACGGCGTGAGGCCGAGCTTGTGCAGCTCAGTGGTGGCACGGTCGTTGCCGGGATCGACTTGCAGCACTTGCTTGAAAACGTCGATCGCTTCTGCATTGCGGCCGAGCGCGGCCAGGGCTCTGCCCAAGCTGACCTGCGCGCGAATTGACTTGTCCGGCGGGAGGCTGGGAATGGCGGCCTGGAATTCGGCGGCGGCCTCGGCGAAAGCGCCGGTTTCGGCCAGGGCGGCGCCCAGCAGGACGTGCGCTTCGGCCAGAGTAGCCTGACTCTCATTAGTCGCCAGTCGCGGGGGCGCCGCCAGCGCCTGCCGAAACTGCGCGATCGCCTCGGTCGGCCGTTGCGCCCTCATGAGCAGTTTGCCATAGCGCAGCCGGGCCATCAGGAAGTCCGGGCGGACCTGCAAAGATTGTTCGTAACAACGGAGTGCGGGCGTGCCGTGGCCCTGGGACTCGTACTCCATTGCCAGGAAGAACCAGTCGTCGGCATCGGTGCGGAAATTTTCCGAACCCGGGGTCACGTTCACGAAGATGCCGGCGACAGCCAGGACGGCCGCGCTGGCGCCGACCGTCCGCCAGCGCTGCTGCTTCACGGCCCGCACGGTTTCAAAGATGGCCCAGGTCCCCAGGAGGATCAGGGGCGGAATGACCGGCATGCGATAGCGCGTGTTGCAGAAGAACACCACGATGCTGGCCGAATAGACCAGGATAAAGCCCCACAACGGGAATAGCTCACGCCCGCG
>JAGPEO010000054.1 GCA_018056925.1 Phycisphaerae bacterium | reverse complement strand
ACCTCAATTTGGCGCGTGATTGTCTCGCCGCTGCTGCGGTTGCGCAGGTGGACGATGAACGTTCCATTGTTAACAGGAAAATCGAGACCGGCGGCGGCGCTGTTCAACGCCGCCTGGCGGTTGTTGACTGCATACGTGCCGGTAATGTTCGTATAGCCGACCAGCCCGCAGCCGGTCGAGTGTACGCGGTTGACTTCGTAAATCAGGCCGCGCGCCAGTTGGTCGAGCGACCGCACCTGCCCCACCAGGTGCTCATCGCGCGCCTGGATCTGGGCGGCCAGCCGGCCCGCGCTCATGACCACCGTGCCGTGATTGTCCGCGAAGCGGACCGTAGCCCGCGACAGGCCGTCGCTCAGCTCCGTCTGCACTTCCAGCCCGCGCGAGTGGTTGAACTCGACCAGCGGCTCGCTGCCAACGTAGACGTTGATGGCGCCGTTGTCGCGTTCGCGCACTTGAATGTCCATCAGCTCAGAGAGCTCACGTAACAGGGCGTCGCGCCGGTCGCGCAACGGGGCGCTGAAACCCGGGCCGCGCGCTTCCTGCGTCACGATTTCCTCGTTGAGCGAGGCGATCTCAGTGGCGATCTGGTTGGCGCGCTGTGCACCCTGCCGGACAGCCGCGTTCAGGTCGGTCGCCTGCCGCAGTAGCGCGGTGCGCTGCCGGCGGAGCGTGCTGATCACCGCGTCGGCCTGATCCAACACCAGGTTGCGGGCGGTGATTTCGTCCGGGTCATTCTGCAAATCGGAAAAGCTGTTGAAGAAAGTCGAAAGCTGGGTGGACAGGTCGTAGTGTGAAAGCTCGTTGTAGAGCGACTCGACCTGGCTGAGGACGTCGTACGTCGCCTGGCTGCCGGCTCGCAGACTGGCGGACATCCGCAGGCGGGCCTCGACCGCCGCATCCACGTGGCGTTGCAGGCCCGACAGGTTCACGCCCCCACCCGGCGCGATGCCGCTTAGCGTCATGCCGCCTTCCAGTGCGGTGAGCCGGCCGGACAGACGCGCGTAATTGGGGTTGCCGACGTTCGCGATGTTCTGTCCGGTGATGGCGATCGCCGACTGATACGCGGCCAGCGCGCTGCGACCAATCTGGAATGAAGCCCCTAACAGTGCCACGCTTATCCTACCGCATCAAGACAAGACCGCAGTCTGGTCTGTTCGTGTTGTCCTTTTGGTCCGTACACCACTGACTCCGCCGCGGCCTTTGCCAATTCGCTGAAGATCGCACGGAGGTGTGTTTGCAGATGGTGTGCCACGCGCGCCGCAAGCCGGTTTTTTCCCTGCAGTTGTGCGGCCGATTCGCGCAGCGCCAGGCTACGGGCCCGTAAAATCGAGGCCTGCGGCTCAGGAAATCTTTCGATCAGCTCCGCGAGGGGCGCATCCGGCCGCAGTGGCGGCCGCAGCTCTTGCGCCACTCGCGCAAGGATCATCTGCCGTTCTTGCGCGTTGCGCGCTACCTGCTGCAGCAACTCAGTTTCCCGGGCGGCACACGCCTGCAGCGCCTGCGAGTCAGCCGTGCGCAAGCCCGCGAGCTTGGCCTCGGCCTGCTCGACGAGTTGTTTCAGCAGTCCATGCAGCGCCCCCAAGTTATCACTCAACGCCGCAACCGTAGCAGGGCCCATAACACAGCCCGTAGCAGAGCCGAGCCGTGCCGGCCCGGAATCCGCGCCGCGCGCCGCGTCCCGTGTCGCCCCCCCAATCCGCGCCACTCGTCCCAAATCTCCGGTCAACGCGCCCGGCCTCCGCTCTTTCATTCCGACTTCCCCTTAATCCCAGCCTGCAGCCGCGTGTGCCAGGAAGTCCGCGTCAATTCCCCCGCGATCTCATCGATCAAGCCGGTTTGCTGCCCCGCCACGACGTCCGCCAGCTTCTGGTCGAGCCGCTCACCAAAAATGGACTCCGTTTGCCCACCGTCGATGAACGGCGCACCCAGCCACGATTCGCGCGCTTCCGCCAGCAGGGGCTTGAAGAACAACTCGCTCAGCATTTGCGTGGCCGCCAACCGAGCCGTAGCCGGATTTTGTGCATCAATGGGGCGCCCCAACCGTTGCATCGCAGCCAGGTCCAAAACGCCCGCCGCGCCAACCGCGTTCACAGGTCGAATTCCTTGCGCCATTTGCCCGCTACTCCTCGTACCGCAGTTGGGCGTGCAGCGTGCCCGTCTTGTGAAGCTGCTCGATCGCCGCGACCATCTGCTCCGGCGACACCCTGAGCGCCGACAACGTCTGCAGCAGCTCCTCAAAACGCGCCCCGCCTACGTTGTCCGTGTCCAAGCCGACCAGCCCCGCCGCCGCGCCGCCTTCGCCGTTGATCGACACCGTTCCAAATCCCGGAATCTGCAGCACGGTGGGCGAGATCGTTACCGTCCCCGTGAAAGCAATGCTCTTGCTGGTGCGGTTGATCGTCACCCGCGCCTGTTGCTCCGGCAGCATGAACAACTCCGTCTCCAGCACGCGGCTGATGAAGCCGGCGGGACTCGGCAGTTCAGCACTGGGAATGCGCACGCGCACGTTCTTCGGCCCAATGGCCGTAGCGGTATCGAGGTAGACCACGCGCCGCCCGCCGGCGCCGTCGACGACCGTCGGCAGCGCCATTTCGCTTTCAGCATGATTGATGGCGCGCGCCACCATCTGAGACCAGGTCCAGCCGGCGTGTGAATCGTCCAGCACCAGCGTGATTGCCCCGTCCTCAATGAAAGCGTAGAAGAAGTCCGCCTCGAGCGTCGCGCCGTTGCGAATTACGCCGCGCGTCGGCCCCAGCGGATCGGGTAGCTCGATGCTCCCGCCGGCCAGGGCGTAGATTTGCTGCGTGGCGGGGTCCTTCGGATCCAGCATGGCGTATTGCAGCGGAGTGGTCAAAAGCTGCCCGCCCGCCAGGCTCTTGGCCTTGCCGATGACCGAAACCACTACGTCCAGCGTCTCGCCCTCGCGGGCGCCGAACTCGGGGACGCTCGCTTCAACAGTCACAATGGCGACGCTGTTATTGCCCTTGAAGTCGGCGTCGCTGAGCACCGGGGCCTGATAGCGCTTGTGCATGTTCGCCAGGGCGCGCATGGTCGAGGAATACTTGTCCCCGTCGCCGGTGCCGTTAAGCCCGACCACCAGGCCGTAGCCCATGAGCTTGTTGGTGCGCTGGCCCTGCAGGCGGGCGATGTCCTGAACGCGGATTTCGCCGCGCGCCGCCGGCGCCAGGAACACCAGAACTGCTATTGCTGCCGCTTGACGTAGCACCATGAGCCTCAAATGGGTTTGGCAAAATCGAACAAACGCATCAGCCAGCCGCGCGTCGTGGCGTCACGCACGGCCCCCTTGTCGGGCATCTCGATCTCCAGGTCGGCGATCTGCGTGCTGAGCACCGTGTTCGCGGCCGTGACGTCCTCGCTGCGGCACTCGCCGGTCAGCGTGGCCAGCAGAACCTCGTCCCCCGTCTTGATGCTCTTGCGGGCTTCCAGCACCAGGTTGCCGTTGGGCTTGACGTCGATAACGCGGGCGGTAATGCGCGTGGTCAGCTCATCCTTGCGGTCGTACTTCCCCTTGCCTTCGTAGGTATTCTGGAAATCCCAATCCACGCCCGGTGCGGGGTCGAAGGTCTGAGCCACCAGGTGGTCTTCCGGATTCAGCCGGAACCAGCGCGCCAAAGTCGCCTGCGTCTGCCAGTCCTTCTCGGACTTCATCTTGGCATCGTTCAGGCTGGTGCGACTTTCGCGAATGATGATCGTCACCAGACTGTTTACTTCGATCACTTTGGGCTGCGGCGGTTCGAAGGCGATCGGCGAGACCGCCAGCAGCACCGGGTTGGGCGGCGGCTCGATGCAGTTGGCCGCCCGCGCCTGGGACCGGGCCGGCGGCAACACAATGCCATTCGCCGGCCGGGCCACGAACGAATCGCACGCCGCCGCGGGCTGTGTAGCCGCTGCGGTCCGACACTGATTGCCCCCCGCATGATTCGCCCGCAGCCCCAGCAGCGAGTTGTGCTGCGCCAGCGCAGACGCGCCGCTCAGCCAGATCAACGCCGCTGCCGCGCCCAGCATCCAGGGCAGCCGCGCGGCAATACGACTCACGGGTACGCTAGGCACTGGCGCCCCTCCTCAATACGAACCGTGGAAATCCCCGTAACCCTGCCGTGCAGCACGTTGCGGCGCTGCCGCGAATCACCGATGCGAACACGCACCGTCTCGCCGTATTGCCCCGAATCCAGGGCCACGCCCGCCAGCCGCACCGTCAAATTGCCGCTGCCCCCCAGAATCGTCACCGGCCGCGAACGCTGCACGAGTTGTTCGCTCTTCAGGTCGCCGGCGGTGACCATCTGGCCGGCGGCAATGAATTTCGCCACGCGCTGCCCCACGGCCTGCTCGAAGCTTCCCAGGCCCAGGTCCTGCTCGCGTTGAAAGACGCGCGGCTCCAGCGCCAGCGCCTCGCGTTGCACCAGCGTGCCGACGTTCAACGGCGCTCGTGCCACCAGCACTTCCTTCGAGAGCTGCACACGGGCCATGATCGTGGCCGTACGCACGTTCTTGCCGTCACGTCGCAGGAGAACCTGGAACTCGCGCGGCCCGAGCTTGTTACGGTTCGTCGAACGAATCGAAAACTCCCAAGGCGGAGTGGTCAGCGCCAAAAATGGTTCGCCGGCCCGCTCGTACTCGATTTCCGGGCTTCCGCCGAGAGCGCTGAGTTCTGCCGTAATGTGCTCGCGCAATGCCTGGGCCAGAGTCCGCTCTGCCGGCACGCCGTTGGAGCCCACGACGGCGGCGCATTGTCGAACCTCTGGCGCGTTCTGCGGCGCGCTTACTTTCACCACGCATTTGGCCGCGCCGCCAAGCAGCACCCGGCCGGAATTGACGCCCAATTCGCTCAGCCGAGCGGCGATCTGGTCATAGCTGATAACCAGCGTGGCCGGACCCTGCACTTCTGCGGCCACCGCCGCCTGCCGGATATTCGCAGGCAAAGCGTCTTCCGCGCCGGGCGGAATCACAAGCACGTCCGCCAGCCTGACGGCGCCGCTTTGAATTGAACTCTGCGCCCTGATTTTCAAGTCGATCGGATTGGCGAGCCCTTCAGCCGGGCTCAGTCGCGCGGCTGCGCCGGCCAGCACCAGCACCGCGTAACGGACTATCCGGTATCGCCTGCTCATTGAGAAATCCTCTGCGTCATCCGGTCTTCAATCACGTCTACACCCGCAGTGCGGCAACCGTGCGCAACGTCTCGTCGGAGGCCTGAATGACCTGCGAGTTCATCTGGAAGACGCGCTGCGCTTTGATCAACTCGACCAGTTCGCTTACGGCTTCCACCGTGCTCATCTCGAGGTTGCCGCCGCTAAGGATGCCGAAGCCCTCGTCGCCCGGGTTGCCCTCGATCGGCTCACCGGTGGCTGGGCTCTGCAAGTACAGATTCGAGCCGAACTGAATGAGCCCTTCGGGGTTTGGGAACCGCGCCAGTTGTAGCTGGCCGACGATGGTCATGTTGTTGTCCGGATCCAGCACGGTGACTTCACCGTTGCTGCCGATTCCGATTCTGTCGACCGGGATGTCGGTCGGAATGGTAATGTCATCCGCCAGGCGATTGCCGAAGTCATTGCCCAGCACGAGTTCGCCATCCGCATTGCGGACGAAGTTGCCATAGCGCGTGTAAGCGATGCCGCCGCCCGGCAGTTCGACGCGGAAGAAACCATCCCCCTGGATCATGACGTCCAGCGAGCGCCCCGTCTGCTGCGCCGAACCCTGCTGGAAAAGAATCTGCGTGTTCGCCAGCGTGGTGCCCAGACCAATCTGAGTCCCCAGCGGGGCGGTAGTCTCTGAGCTCGTCTGAGCCCCGGGCAGATCGTAAATCTGGTACAGCAGGTCCTGGAAATTGGCGCGCGAAGCCTTGTACCCGACCGTGTCCGAGTTAGCCAGATTGTTGGCGATGACGTCAATCTTGGTGGACATCGCCTGCATGCCCGTGGCAGCGGTGTAGAGTGCGGTTACGGCCATCGCTCAAGGCTCCTAGTGACGGTCAAGGCAGCCGATCAATTTCGCTGTGGTTTGGTCCTGCAAGCCCAGCATGCGCGCGTTCAGCTCGAACGCCCGCGAAGCGTCGATCATGTTCACCAGTTCCCGCACCGGCTCGACGCCCGAGTTCTCAAGCACCCCGGAGCGCACGCACGCAATCGCGCCGCTGGGGGCAATATCGCCCGCGGTGAAGCGGCTCGCCTCCGTATGTTGCAGCACGCTGTAGTCCGCGAAGTCGGCCAGCGCCAGTTGCCCGTGTAGAGCGTTGTTCTGAAACACACGGCCTGCCTCGTCGACGACCACTTGACCGCCATAGGGGTTGAGCACGATTTGCGATCCGCCAACGCCCACGGCCGGCGCGCCGTCGCTGGCGGCGCGCAGCACGCCGTCCGCTCCGGCGATGAACCGTCCATCGCGCGTATATTGCGGCTGCCCGTTCACCTGCACGACGAAGAAGCCGGGGCCGTCCAAAGCCAGGTCCGTCGGGTTTTCGGTGGTGACCAGGCTGCCCGGCCGAAAGTCGGTCTCCGTGCGGGCCAGCAGCAGCCCGCCCGTCAGGCCGGCCAGGTTCGGATCACTCGGGCCGATGCGCGGTCCGGACACGCTCTCGGGCGGTCGCTCCGCGAATGTCGCGAGCTCTCGCTTAAAGCCAACGGTGTCCGCGTTGGCAATGTTGTTGGCGATGACGTCCTGCCGGTATTGATTGGCCATCATGCCGGCCGCGGATTGATAGACGCCGTAGATCATGAACTGACCTCCGGCGCAAGTGGGGGAGATACGCGTGCCGGTCGCAGGACGCCTGAGGGAAGTTGCGAGGCGGCGGGCGCGGGCACGGCTCCGCGGCGTATGAGCTCATCCGTGGCTCGCCGCTGGGCCTCAGCCAGCACCCGCCGCCCCATCTCGCTCCAATCCCGCGGCTGGGAGTCAGCGTCCGGCAGCAGCGACTTGGAAGCGGCATCGTCTGCAAGAGGCCGCCGCGCTGTCGGAGGCAGGAGAGATTCTCTCCGTGGCATACCACGACTCCTAGGGCAACGCTGCCGCGCGCGGTGGCGTCCCTACGCACCAAACGCGTGGCATCAGGGGGCCGACAAGGGCAGGGGGTATGCCACGCCCAGTTCGTAGCGCGCGAGTGGCTGCACGGGCCTTTCGCTAAGTCTCTATCTGGCAAAGAGTTGCGCTGCACGGAAGCGGCTATCGGGGAGTCCGTTGCCGCATAGTGCGCTCGGATCGGGCGCCGCGGCTTTTGCGCGAGCGGCGCAATTGAAGCATGTCAAACGCTTCCCGCCCAACACGACGGAAGCGCGCTGCGAGAGATCGCGTCTACCGCCCCAGAAGCCGCGCCAGCGGATCCGCCCAGTCACCGCTTGCCTGCAACGCCGGCCAGAACCGGGCCGCGAGAACGATGTACGCAATGTTAAACCCCGTCACTAGGTCGTAAGAGATGGAACCGCGCGGGTGACGCCAGAGCTGCAAACGCCCGCGCCACCCGGGCACCGGGCCGGCCGCCGGCAACGCCTCGTGCGTGTCCATCGCCTGCACGACTCGTCCCGCATAGCTCAATCGCCGCACGACCGTAAAGAATGGCGAAATGGCCTGCTGCCACAATACCGCCGGCACGTGCCCGGTCGCACAGCCAATCAACACGGCCGCGATGCGCTCCCCCCGCATCCAGTAGCCAACGGAACAATCCGGAATGAGGTTCTCGGACCGGGCTTTGACATAACTGATCAGGCACGCGTGACACAGCGCCAACACCGCCAGCAACTGGTACGTCACATTCCCCTGCCAGGTGAAGTGCAACGCGCATCCGACGTAAATCGCCATGTCGCTGAACCGGTCAAGGACCGAGTCCAATATTTGGCCGAAGCGCGTGCTCATGTTGCCCAGCCGCGCGACGGCCCCATCCAGCATGTCGCAGGCGCCGGCCAGGACCAGAAACAGCCCGGCCAACACTGGGCTCCAGCCGACCGGGCCGGCCGCACCTTGCAAATAGGGCACTTGCTGCGACGCCCCGACCGCCAGGCAGCAGCCGGCCCCGGCAGTCATCAAAAAGCCCAGGACTGTGAGGCGATTCGGCGTCATTCCGGCGCGAATCAGCTTTCGCGCCAGAGCATCGCGCCAGGCCACGAAGCGCAAGCCTATTGCACGACTGATGCCCGGAGGTGCGCCCGCTTCGCGCAGCTTGCGAAACTCCGCCCGTTCAACCGGCACGGTCGGGCATTCTGTGGACGTACTGTCGTTCCGCATAGAGAACTACGCACCACCGCCGGGTTCGCTGCCGGCCGAGGTCTCATCTGCAGCCGGTTGTGACGTCGGGCCGGGCGTGGACGGTTCGGCGGCTCCCGGAGCGGCGGCCGGCAGCTTGGGCTCGGGTTCCTCGTAGTAAATTTCGTCGTAATCGACGGCGTCCACGTTGCGTCGCAGTAGCAGGTACATCTGCGTGCTGCCGCAGAAGAAGAAGCTGACGACAAAGGCCCCAACCAGGCCGACCACAATAAACACCCAGAACGCGATCAGCGCCGCACCAATCGACTCACTCCAGTCCAGCGGCGCCGCGAAAAACGTGCCCCAGAACGGAACACCGCCGCTGGTCGGCAGGAACGTCAGATCGCTCCAGGCCGGCATGTGCCACATGGCGTCCAGCTTGCTGACGGTATCCGTTCGCGCGCTGCTGACAGCGCCGAAGAAGCTCATGCCCCAGTTCGTGCAGGCATGGGTCAGCTTCAGCGTGACGAGCGCGATCAGCCGTACCATTACGAAGCACACCGCCCCATAGAGCAACAGCAGCGCGCTATAGAAAGCCGTATACCAGGGCCGTTGCGTGACATAGGCGAACGCGTGCGAGACCGCGTCAAATCCATCGCTGCCTTCGGCCGCAATGGTCGGCCAGGTCAGGTGCAGCCCCAGCACCGTGCCAATAAGAATCATTGCCAGTGCAAAGCCGGCCGCCAGAGCGAGCCAGAAGAGGATCCCCGCGAGCAACTCACCCAGCCAGGGTATCAGCCCCAGAAATGACACCACAATAAACACTATCAGGATGCCGGCGAAAATTCCCGCCGGCAGTGCCGGGCCCAATGCCAGCCCTCCGAACTTCTGCCCGGCGAAGCGCAGCGCATTAGTCGGAGAAATAGACTCATCCCGCGCCACCTCGACTACCGCACTGCGGCATATCGCGCCACCGAACAACGCGAAAATCGCGAAGTGCAGAATTGCGTAAATGATGAAGAACAAAGGACGCTGCGTGACCAGCCACTGCACGCCCTGGCCCGCGGAAACAATGCTGCCAAGGAAGGACGGCTGCGGATCCCACGCCGGGGCCGAAAAGCCCCAGCGCAAAGTCATCACCCCGCGCACGGCTGCCGCGAAGCAGCGCATCTCATAGCGCAGCAGCGAAGCAAAGTTGCCGGCCGCGGCCGGCTCGTGCATTTCTTTGACATGCTCCTGCCAAAGCGCGAAGTCTTTCGATCCCATGCTGGCGTACGCCGCCACTTCAGATTGGCCGGTGGCCGGGTCGATGAGCGCGCCGTGCCCAGCGCCGACCCAAATCCGGTCCATCACCCAGCCCACCAGGCACACTAACGCCACAGCCGCCAGCGCAGTCAGAATGCGACCGGGACTGATCGCCAGCCGGAACGTGCGGAACAGGCGCAGAAACGGAAACACCTCACCCCAGGCTATGCTCCGCAGTTCACACTCGCGTTCGGGCATAACTCATCTCCTCTTGGACGCCGCGCAGCGCCGTTGTCAGCCCCCCGCCAGGCCAAGCGTTCGGGGGTGGCGCCCAGACAAATCGCGGCGGCATTATAGATTACATCCGCTGGCGCTCAAACTTGGCGGCGCCGTCGACTGGTCCGGCCGGTCGCTGCGCGGCCATCTCAGACCGAACGCGACCAATGCGACAGCCAATATCCCGAACCAGAACGGCCCCGCGCCGGCGGTCCAACCAGCGCACACAATCGCCACCGGCAAGAAACCGCCGATGTGCGCGTCGTACAGCCAATCTTGCACCTCGGCTCGACCACGCTTGCGGCTGCCCAACAACGCCATCAGCAGCAGGCCCACCGCCAGCAGCACTGGCCACGTCGGCCAGGACCGCGTCAGTGTGGCGACGACCGGCTCGAGCGGCACGAGCGCCGCCAGCAAGGCGAAACACGCCGCGAACGGACCGAGCCAGTTCTCCCCCTGGCCCGCATCCCGACCCAGCATCCGGGCAAGCCGCACCAGCAGCAAGAAAGTCACGCCCGACCAGATCATTTGCGGAACGGATATCGCGGGCACTGCCGCCGGCCCAGCCACCTCACTAACTGCCAGCGCCAAGCAGACTACCGCCGCGGCACACCCAATGCGCCGCGCCGGCCCCACGAGATGCCCCGTATACGTCCATGCCTGGCCCTCGTGCAGTTGTTGCGTCCAGAAGCGCGACAGCCAGATCATCCACAGGCCGGCCAGCGTCGCGCCCGCCAAGGCGTTGAACCCGAAATCCGGCAGCCACGCCAGCGTCGCCAAAATGGCTGCCTCACTCGCCAGAACTAAGGCCAGGCTCCCGCCCGCAACGGCCCGCTGACGAAATCCCGCAACGCTCGCGCCGATCGCAGCCAAGGCGGGGCCGAACGCAGCCAGGGGGGCATCGCGGACCACCAGCGCCGCAATTCCGGTCAGCCCGGCCAAAACCTGCACGCCGGTCCACCAGAGGCGCCACGGCGGCGGCGGCTCCAGCAAGCGTTCGGTTTGTAGTTGCCACCCGCGCCGCCGGTTGCGCCAATAGGCGAGAACCGGCACCAACGCCGCTCCCAGCGACAAGACTCCGCCCGCACATACGAGCATCGTCATCACGTTTGCCGGCCAGCCCGCCGCATACGGCAGCACCCATATTCGCAGCGCGCAAGCCAGCAGACCCAACGGCGCATACCACGCGACCCCGGAGGCCCACCCCGACCGCGGCCGCAACGCCAGCGCCAGCATCAGCACCAAACAGAGCGTCACGGCCAGGCGTTGCTCGCGCGGCGCATCCGGCGAGACGCGCAACGAAAGCCCCGCGACCGCCGCGCCGCACAGCAGCACGGCATATGACCTGACGACGCCTGCTGCAAAAGGCGGCCGCGAAACCTTTTCCAGCTCAGACAACGGCGGTCGGGAATCCAGCCCCGCCGCGCCCGTACCGCCGCCCGCCCGCTGCGGCGCGAACCGCCACAAAACCGCCAGCGCCGTCAGTACTGCGCTGAGCTGCACTACCGAGCGCTCAGGATCGCGCATCGGCAAATAAGCGGCCAACAGAATCCCGCTTAACCCCGCGACAAACAGCCCCTCGCTAACCCCGGCCGGCAATCGACGCCGCCCGCCCAGCCCGGCCAACACCGCCAGCCCACAGATTATCCAAGCCGCACTCAAGCGCCAGACCGGCTCTGCCAGGCAGAGAGTCGCCAAAACTTCGTTCACCAGGAACTCCACTCTTGGCTGCCGCCGGTGGCTCAGCGCGGTATAAAACCGCTGGCGAGGGCAGCCGTGGACCTAAAGTTTGCGGCAGGGACGCGATGCCTGCAATGGATGAAAACGATAATGCGGCGTTTGGCCGGTTCCTGCGGCGAGTCTGGCGGGACGACGTTACGCCGCTTCTGGTAGGCGAGAATGCCGCCCAGCGTCGCACCGCCGCCCAGGTGGGCGGGAAGCTTGCGGCCGCAACCGGCCTCCTGCTGGACGGCGTGCTGCGCCTGCGTGGCCGCCCCTTCACGCGCTCACTGACGGTACTCGGGACCACGCTCGGTGCGATGCTGCCCGACGTGTGGGATTGGAAATGGCTGCGCGAGCAAGCCGGGCCGCGGCAGCGCCAGGTCGTCAGCGAGCAGGTCCAACGCCGCGCGGCCGAATTGCCGCTGCTGGAAGCTCTGGCTTTGTTTCACTTATCGCCTCAGGCGGCGCAGGACGACCTGAAACGCGCCTGGCGCGACATCTCGCTGCGTTGGCACCCGGACAAGGCTCCTGACGAGGCCGCCCGGGCTGAGTATCATGTCCGTTTCCTCGTGTACCGGTCCGCGTACGATCGACTGCGTGCCGCTTACGAAGCCGGCGAGCTGCCAATATCTGCTGAGAGCTGATAGCTTTATGGCCAAAGAGTCGTTCGAAATCCTGCTCAAAGAATTTCACCGCTCCAAGCAGCTCATTCTGGAGGAAATCTCGCGGCATATCGTCGGGCAGAGGGACGTGGTCGAACAGATGTTGGCCGCCATTCTGACGCGCGGGCATTGTCTGCTGGTCGGCGTGCCGGGGCTGGCCAAGACGCTGATGGTTTCAACCCTGGCGCGGATTACCTCGCTGTCCTTCAAACGCATTCAATTCACGCCGGACTTGATGCCCTCGGACATCACCGGCACGAACGTGATCGATGAGCTACCCGACGGCCGGCGCGAGTTCCGCTTTGTGCGCGGGCCGGTGTTCGCGAACATCGTGCTGGCCGACGAGATCAACCGCACGCCGCCCAAGACGCAGGCCGCCCTGCTTCAGGCCATGCAAGAGCGCGAGGTGACCAGCGGCTCGCAGACCTGGCCCTTGCCGAACCCGTTCTTCGTCATTGCCACGCAAAACCCGATCGAGCAAGAGGGCACGTATCCGCTGCCCGAGGCGCAGCTCGACCGCTTTATGTTCAGCGTGTGGGTCGATTATCCCTCGCTCGGCGAGGAGCAGCAGATTTTGGCGCGGACCACAGGCGCCGAACTGCCCCCGCTGCGGACGGTGATGAGCGATCGGCAGGTGCTGAACATGCAGAAGCTGATCGCGGCCATTCCGGCCACGGAGTACGTAATCGACTACGCGGCCGCGATCGTTCGCGCCTCGCGCCCGAGCGACGCAACCGCGCCGGATTTCGTGAAAAAGTACGTCGACTGGGGCGCCGGACCGCGGGCAGGGCAGTTCCTCATCTGGGCCGGCAAGGCCATGGCCGCCATGGATGCCCGCTACAGCGTCAGCATCGCCGACATCCGCAAGATGGCCATCCCGGTGCTGCGGCACCGCATCGCCTGCAACTTCGCGGCCCAGGCCGCCGGGCTCGACTCGGTCAAGATCATCCAGAAGCTGATCGAGCACGTGCCGGAGCCGGAAATCCCGCGCTACGAAACCAAGCCGCCGGCGGAAGTCGTGCAGGAATAGTCGAGACTGCGGCCGCAAGGCCTGTCGCCTGCTCCCGTGCGTTACGCGCGCTGGTTCAGCGCATTATCCACGATCTGCCGGGCTTCGCGCACGATCGCCTCCAGATGGTCCGGGCCTTTAAAGCTCTCCGCATATATCTTGTAGATGTTCTCAGTGCCGGAGGGGCGAGCCGCAAACCAGCCGTGCGCGCTCACGACCTTCAATCCACCGATCGCGGCGTTGTTGCCCGGGGCGCGCGTCAGCTTGGCCGTGATCGGTTCACCGGCAAGGTGCGCCTCCCGCACGTCCTCGGGCGACAGCTTCTGCAGGCGGGCCTTCTGCTCGGGCGTGGCCGCGGCGTCGATCCGCGTGTAATAGGGCATCCCGAACTCCGCCGTCAGGGCCTCGAAGTGCTCGCCCGGATCCTGGCCGGTGACAGCGGTAAGCTCGGCCGCCAGCAGGGCCAGGATTATGCCGTCCTTGTCGGTGGACCAGACGCTGCCGTCGCGGCGCAGGAAGCTGGCGCCGGCGCTTTCCTCGCCGCCGAAGCACAATGACGCGTCGAACAGCCCCGGGCTGAACCATTTGAAGCCGACCGGCGTCTCGAACAGCCGGCGGCCCAGCTTCTCCACCACCCGGTCGATCATGCTGCTGCTGACGAGCGTTTTGCCGATCGCCGCCTGCTGTGGCCAGTACGGGCGATGGGTGAGCAGGTATTGGATCGCGACAGCCAGGTAGTGATTGGGGTTCATCAGGGCCGCGGAGGGCGTGACGATGCCGTGCCGGTCGGCGTCCGGGTCATTGGCGAACGCGACGCGGTATTGATCCTTCAGGTTGACCAGCCGGGCCATGGCATAGGGGCTGGAGCAATCCATGCGGATTTTGCCGTCGTGGTCGACGGTCATGAATGAGAAGGTCGGATCGAGCTTCGGGTTTACCACCGTGATGTCGAGGTGGTAAACGGCGTTGATCGGCGCCCAGTACGGCAGGGCCGCGCCGCCGAGCGGGTCGACGGCCAGACTCAGGCCGGCGGCGCTGATCGCGTCCATGTCGATCACGTTCCGCAGATCCTGCACGTAAGGCGTGATGAGGTCCGTTTCGTGCGTGGTGTCCGCTTTCATGGCGGCGGCCAGCGGCAGGCGTTTGACGCCGGCGTTGTTTGGCCGCAGCAACTGGTTGGCGCGCTCTTCGATGCAGCGCGTAACGCTGGTGTCGGCCGGGCCGCCATCCGGCGGGTTGTACTTGAAGCCGCCGTCTTCGGGCGGGTTATGCGAAGGCGTCACGACGATGCCGTCGGCCAGGTGTTCCTGGCGGCCGCGGTTATGGGCGAGGATGGCCCGCGAAATGACCGGCGTGGGCGTCACGCCGTCGTCGCGCTGGATGATGGTTTCGACGCCGTTGGCCGCCAGGACCTCCAGCGCAGTGCGTTGGGCCGGGCCGGAGAGGGCGTGCGTGTCCTTGCCCATGTAGAGCGGGCCGTCGATTCCCTGGCTGCGGCGGTAATCGCAGATGGCCTGCGTGATGGCGCAGATGTGCGCCTCGGTGAACGTGCCGCGCAACGGCGAGCCCCGGTGGCCGCTGGTTCCGAAGATGACCAGTTGATTGGGATCGCCTAAGTCGGGCTTGCGCTCGTAGTATTCTCGTTCGAGAGCGGCCAAGTCCACGAGAAGCTGCTTCGGGGCAGGCTTACCTGCGAGAGTCGAAATCGCCATAGTGTCTTTCCGCTGCTGATTCTCCGATTCACCGTGCGTTCCAGTCATCTAAGGATATCGGCCGACAGGCGGGAGACGAAGGAGACGAGAGGCGGAGGACGAAGGAGACGAGAGGCGGAGGACGAAGGAGACGAGAGGCGGAGGACGAAGGAGACGAGACGCGGAAGACGAGGAGACGAGGCGGGGCTTTGCCGGTCATGGGGCGGCACCCGGACATGGTTGGCGTGTCGTTTTTCCGTGGCCGTCGACCGGCGGGCGATCTACCGGTCCGAGCCCGAAGCGCCAGCGAGGGAAAAGGTAGCGTCGGCCCCCCCTGGCCGACGTCACACGCCGAGCGTGCCTCCCCGTTCCACACCTCGCAGCCACGCGCCAACACGACTGAGTGCCGTAGGCACGCCATGACCGTAGCCCAGGATGAAATCCT
>JAGPEO010000052.1:9192-15255 GCA_018056925.1 Phycisphaerae bacterium | reverse complement strand
GACGCCGCTGGTCACGCGGCAGCCTGCCACCAGCCCCACGCGCGTAATGTTGAAGATCTTGCGGACTTCCGCCGCTCCGCGCACCTCCTGCCGCTGAACCGGCTCGAGCAGGCCGGCCAGCGCCTTGTGAACGTCGTCCAGCATCTCGTATATCACGCGGTACAGCCGGACCTGCACGCCCAACTCTTCCGCGAGTTGGCGGGCCCGTTCCTCTGCCACCACGTGAAAACCGATGATGAGCGCGTTCGAGGCACGCGCCAGTTGCACGTCGGCCTCGCTGATGGCGCCCACGGCTGCGTGCAGCACGCGTGATTGGGCCTTCTCACGGGGCAGCTCGCTGACCGCCTTCTTGAGCACGTCCACGGAGCCCTGAACGTCGGCCTTGATGATCAGGTTCAGCTCCGGTATCTGGGATTCGTCGCCGGCCGCCAACAGGTCTTCCAGCGTCCGCGGCTTGCGCAGGCCTTCAAGCTCGGCCTCACGCCGCCGCTGCCGCATCTCCTCCGCGATGTCCTTGGCCTGCTTGAGGTCATCGACCTGGTACATCTGGTCGGCCGCTTGGGGCAACTCGTCCAGGCCGCTCACCTCGACCGGCCAGCCGGGCAAGGCTTCCTTTATCCTTCGGCCCCTGTCGTCGCGGAGCATGCGGATGCGGCCGTAGCCGCCGCCGCAGACCACTATCTGACCCGTGCGCAACGTGCCTTCGCGGACCAGCACCTTGGCCGCTACGCCCTGGCCCTCCTTCATCTGGGACTCGATCACGGTGGCGCTGGCGGGCACGGTCGGGTCGGCCCGGAGTTCCATGAGGTCGCTCAACGTGCTCAAATGCGCGATCAAGTCGTCGACGCCCTGGCCGGTGGTGGCGCTGGTTTTGATCACGTCCGTTTGGCCACCCCATTCGGAAGGAATCAGCTCCTGCGCCGCAAGCTGGGAGTAAACGCGATTCACGTCGGCGTTAGGTAGGTCGATCTTGTTCAGGGCTACCACGATCTGAACATTCGCGGCGCGGGCGTGGTTAATCGCCTCAATCGTCTGCGGCATGACCCCGTCATCCGCGGCCACAACCAGCACGACCACGTCCGTCAGGTTGGCGCCGCGTGCACGCATGGCCGTGAACGCCTCGTGCCCCGGAGTATCGAGGAACGTCACGCGCCAATCGCCGCGCTCCACCCGGTAGGCGCCGATGTGCTGCGTGATGCCGCCGGCCTCGCCAGCGGCCACGTCCGCCTTGCGAATCGCATCCAGCAGCGAGGTCTTGCCGTGGTCCACATGGCCTAGCATTGCGACGACCGGCGGGCGCGGTTTCAAGTGCTCGCGGGGCCGTGCGTCGAATTGTTCCTTCAGGCGCTCAAGGGCGGTTTTCTGCTTTGCGATTGTCACCGGCACCCCGAGCTCCATGGTTAACAATTCAAGCGTGTCGGCATCTATATTTTCGTTAATCCGCCACAGCCGGTTCGTGTGCTCCAGCAGCTTTTGGGAAACGGTTGAGAACGGAATTCCAACGGCGGAGCAGAACTCCTTTAACGCTATCGGCGCGGTCAGCTCAATAGGCGCTTTACGGGCCGCAGACACCCCGGCCGCCGCAGCCGCGGCCCGGCGGCGCTCGGCTGCTCGTCGCTCGCGCAACCCCATCCCGGTCGCACTTGCCAAACGTTCTTTGCGCTCCAGGAGATCTTGCTCGTGCCACTCTTTCAGGCGTTCGCCCACATCGACCGTGCGGCCGTGACGGCGAGGACTGCGCGACCGGATTCTTGTCCCGTCACCCTCATCCGCCTGCCCATGCCCTCGAGCGCGACTCTTGCGGCCGGCTGCGGTGCCGGGCTGGGAAACGACGTCGATCGACGGTCCACGAGCGGCCGGCGCCTGACGCGGGCGCGGTGGGCGAACGGGCTCTGGCGCCTCGATTCGGACGACGCGCGGGCCCTTCAGTTCGGCCGGGCGCGGCACTACCTGTGGGCCGGCTGGCTTTACAGGCGGCGGCGGAGGAGGAGGCGGGAGTATCGTTGGCGCGGGGCGGGGCGGCGGCTCGGGCGCCGGCGGGGTGGCCACCGGTTCCTGTACCGGCTCAGCCGGACTCTCTGCCGGGGGCGCCGGCGAGATCTCCGGTTGTGGCTCTGGGGCAGGAGGCGGAGGCTCAGGCGCAGCTTCCTCTGCCGCGGGCACTTCCGGTTGGGGTGGCTTTTCGGCCTCTGGCGCCTCTGGAACCGTTTCCGGAAACTCAGGCGCTTGGCTTTCGCTGGGCTCCGCAACAGCTACCGCCGCTTCGCCATTCTCGGCGGTCGGCTCAGCAGCCTTCTTGCGCGAACGGCGGACCTTGCTTACGTCAACGCGGTCGCCCACCTCGATCGAGGTCACATCCTGGCCGGCGGAGAACCACTCGCGAATTGATTCGGCCAAGCCTGCGGAGATTGCGGCCATGTGGTTCTTCAGCTCCACACCCTCGGCCCGGCACTTATCTATGACCTCCTTGCTGGTAACGCCCAGCTCTTTGGCCAAGGTGTGAACTCTCAGGGTCTTCGCCACGCAGATCTCCGTCTGTCCGGTAACTGCCGGAACGCAGATGCAAACTCGCCGCGCTCGGGCCGCCTTTTCCAACGATACCGCCAGGGCGGCGCGAGAGTCGGTAGCAACCAAAGGCACAATCCCCCTCGCGGCCGGCCGGCGATCTAAGGCCGAGGCCTCAAGCGGCGTACCTTGGACTCTTGTAGTATAGGATATCCTGGTTTGCTCTCTTACGCCAGCTTAAGAAGGACGTTTCTTAACACTTTTCGCGGAGCCGGCCCTCCCACCTGCCGATAGAAAAAGCGCGTGGCCCCGGCGCGGCGGCGCGCGCGTTAAATCTTCCTAAGATGGGCCGGAAATTGACACTGACCTAGTGGACCGGTAAAGTTATTTAGCGCGGAACAATGCGTTGCGCGGCTGCGTCGCTCCGGCGGTCGAACTCCAACCTGTAAATCGCGGTAGTAGCAGGCGGGGTACACGACCCGAAAACGGCTTCTCAGGCGATCGAGGTCCGCATGAAAGTTTTTATGCTGGGCTGGGAATTCCCGCCATTCATCAGCGGGGGGCTGGGTACTGCTTGCTACGGGTTGACCAAGGGCTTGGACCACCTGGGCACCGAGATTATTTTCGTCCTTCCCCGCGGCCCAGAGAAACTCCAGCTCGAAACATCGCCGACCACCAGCCAAGCAGCCTCCCAGCGACGCCCGGAAGCCTTCCGCTATACCCGCTTTCGCACCGTTGACGCCGTGATCCGGCCCTACGTCAGCCCCGGAGTCGAGGACGAGCCCGAACCGGCGACAGTCGGCGCACGCCGAGCCAAAGTCCGGGCCAAGGGGCCCGCCGAACGCGTACGCATCATCGCCGCCAGCTCCAGCGAAGGTCCGGGAGGCCATTACGGCGGCGATTTGTTCTACGAGGTCGAGCGCTATGCCGGGCTGGCCTGCGAGATCGCCGCCAGCGAAGGAGACTTCGACCTGGTCCACGCCCATGATTGGATGACTTACCCGGCCGGCATCGCCGTCGCCGATATGACCGGGAAACCGCTGGTCGTGCACGTTCACTCGACCGAGTTCGACCGCTCCGGCCTGCACGTAAACCAGCGCATTTATGACATCGAGCGCGCCGGCATGACCCGCGCCCAGCGCGTCATCTGTGTCAGCCACTTCACGCGTAGCGTCGTCCTGCAGCACTACGGGGTGGACCCGCGCAAAGTCGACGTCGTTTATAACGCCGTCGAGGAAAATGGAACGCCTGAGTCGCGCACCCTGCCGCCCATCGCGCATGACGAGAAAATCGTCCTCTTTCTGGGCCGCATCACGATGCAAAAAGGCCCGGAGTACTTCCTGGCGGCCGCCAAACGCGTGCTGGAAGTGATGGGCAACGTGCGCTTTATCATGGCCGGCAGCGGCGACATGACGCGCCGCATGATCGAGCTGGCCAATCAGATGGGCATCGGGCACAAGGTGCTCTTCACCGGGTTCCTCCGGGGCGATGACGTGCGGCGCGTTTTCCGAATGGCCGATCTGTACGTCATGCCGTCGGTCTCCGAGCCCTTCGGCATTGCCCCGCTCGAAGCCCTGGCCAACGACGTACCCGTGCTCATCTCCAAGCAGAGCGGCGTCTCTGAGATTCTCAGCCACGCCCTCAAAGTCGATTTCTGGGATGTCGACGAAATGGCAAATAAGATCATCGCCGTCTTGAGACATCCGCCACTCCAGGCTACGCTGCGCGATCATGGCAGCATCGAAGTGCGGCGTTTGAGCTGGGTCGACTCCGCCCGAAGCTGCTTGAAGGTTTACGAGACCGCCGTTAGCCCGGCTTAAGCAGCTTAGCGCGCGAAATGGCCTCCGTCTGTTTTTACTTTCAAGTACACCAGCCGTTCCGCCTGCGTCGATTCAGTGTCTTCGACCGCAGTTCGGATTACTTTGACGACGAGCGCAACCGCCAGATCTGCCGCAAGGTCGCCGAGAAATGTTACCTGCCGGCCAACGCCGTGATCGAGGAGCTGGCCACACGCTATGCCGGGCGCTTCCGCGTGGCCTACAGCCTCACCGGCTGCGTCATCGATCAGTTCCGGCTTTATGCGCCGGAGGTGCTTGAATCTTTTCAGCGGCTGGCACGAACGGGCGCGGTCGAGTTTCTCTCGGAAACCTACTACCACTCGCTCAGCCTGCTCTATTCACGCGAGGAATTCGCGGAGCAGGTCGCCCTCCACCGCCGCACAGTACAGGAGCTATTCGGCCAGACGCCGCGCGTCTTCCGCAACACCGAGCTGATATACAGCAACGATTTGGCCCGCATCGCCGCCCAAATGGGCTACAACGTCGTGCTCTGCGAGGGGGCCGACAACCTGCTCGGCTATCGCTCGCCGACTTACCTCTACACCGCCCCCGATGGCATTCCCGTTCGCCTGCTCCTGAAAAACTACCGCCTGGCGGACGACATCGCCTTCCGCTTCGGAAACAAGAACTGGAGCGAGTGGCCCCTGACCGCCGACAAGTTCGCCCGCTGGGTCGACCAGATCAACGGCCACGGCTACGTCGTCAACCTGTTCATGGACTACGAGACCTTCGGCGAGCACCAGTGGGCCGAAACCGGCATTTTCGAGTTCCTCCGCCATATGCCGTCCGAGCTCTTCAAGTTGCCGGGCAACGACTTCAAGAGCCCGAGCGAGTGCGCCGCGACGTATCCGGCCAGCGGCGAATACGACGTGCCGCACTTGATCTCCTGGGCCGACACGGAGCGCGACCTCTCGGCTTGGCTAGGCAACGCCATGCAGTCCAATGCCCTGCACGAGCTGTACAAGCTCGAACCGGCGGTGAAAGCCTGCGGCGACCCGACCATCCTGCGGGATTGGCGGCGGCTGCAAAGCTCGGATCATTTTTACTATATGTGCACCAAGTTCCTGGCCGACGGCACGGTGCACCAGTACTTCAATCCGTACGACTCACCCTACGATTCGTACATCAACTTCATGAACGTGCTGGATCACCTGCGCAGCCGGCTGCCCAAACAGGACGCCGAGCCCGCCCCGCGTCCGAAGGCCAGCCGAGCAAAGTCCACCACCGCGGCGCCGACCGTCAAAGCCGGCCGCAAGCCGCGTTCGCAAAAGCCGAAGGCCAGTTGATCGGGCATACGGCGCGCGCGGCTGTTCTCGCCACCTGCCAACGGTCCCACAGGGACGGGCGCTATCCGTTAGACGAGCACCGCACTGGCGGTCCGAGCCCGCCCAATCGGAGCCTGCAGCGAGATCCGAGGCCTGAAGGGCCAGCGAGGGCCTCCTGGTCCGAGCACCTTGCACGAACCGAACCGCCAGAACGAGCCGGGGCGTGTCTCCAGAAATGCAGAGCAGAGCTGGGCGTGTCGTCCCGGAATAAAGTCAAAAGCCTCCGCACCTGCGCAGTACCAGTTCCGGGTACACGTGCCGCCCCGAAATGGCCGGGGGCTGGCCGTCGCGTGCGGCTTAGCTGCGCCTGGCGCGTAAGTCCCGAGGACAACTCTAGACCGGGTCACGGCCTTCGGAAGCACCAGGCGCGCTTTGCTGGTCTTCCTTGTCCCACG
>JAGPEO010000052.1:0-9092 GCA_018056925.1 Phycisphaerae bacterium | reverse complement strand
CGGCCGAGTAGCTCGGTGAGTTCGACGTGCATACCGCCCAAGTCGAACAGGCTGACGCCCACGCCGGGCAGAAATTCGGCCGGTACGTCAATGTCGCTGGTTGGCGTAAAGTCCTGGCGCAGGATTGAACCGAACAGGCTTAGGCACGCAACGCCGCGCCGCCGCCAAAACTCAGCGATTTTGACCTCGTCGAACTGAACGCCGTGCAAGGTCATGAGTCGCTCCTGACGACGCTGCTAATTGTAAGGGTTTCCAGTTGCGAGTTTCCAGTTTCGAGTGGCAGACGCCAGTCGCCGCGGGTATTTCCCGCCTCGGTCGCTTAAAGTTTCCCTCCACCACGGAGGCGGCGTCGCCTCGTCTTATATGGGGGGTTGGAGCTTATCTGGGGGGTTGAACCCACCAGATTGCGCATAAATGGAGGGCTTAGCAGGCTTGCGCCCGAACGAGGTGCGAGACGAATTCGTCGCACCAGCGCGAGACGGTTTGTCGCACTAGCACGGAATTCCTCTCTCGCACGCGTGAATCCTTGTTCTCGGCGGTCTTGGCGCTCTCGGCGTCTTGGCGGTTGCCTTGGCGGCGTCTTGGCGGTTGCCTTGGCTGCGTCTTGGTGGTTGCCTTGGCTGAAAGCTGGGTGGTCCGCGCGTTTCCGACATGTGGCCTCTGATGTGTCGGAATGCCCTGGGGCCTCGGATTCGGTACCTGCCGCAACTGACGGACTTTAGCCACCTTGACAATCAACAGCAACTTTTTTGAACGCAGCTACTTGCGTAGTATCGCACACGGTTTTAGCATTTACTTACGGTTGGCGTGAGTCTAGATAAACTAACAAGTTCCTGTTTCGGCCTGCGGGCCATTCAAGTGCGCACTGCGCATCCAAAACGGAGAGAGCTTATGCGAGGTAGAGTGAATCTAACTGCGGCTGCTCTAGCGTGTTTGGGGCTGATGATGCTAGTCTCAAGCGCTACGGCAGGATCCCCCGGCCCAATTCAGTGTCCGACTTTGGCATTCGCCAGTCAACCACAACCGGGCACGCCCCCTCCGGCGCCGCCTCCGCCGCCGGCTCCGGCTCCTGGTGCTCCAGCCCCGGCCCCGGCCCCCGCACCAGCGCCCGCGCCACCCCCGCCGCCGCCTCCGCCTCCTGCCGCCGCGCCGGCGCCCTGCCCACCGCCAACCGAACCCGAAATGACGTTCGCCAGCGAACATTGGGGCGTTGACAATCTGTTCAACATCCGCGAAGCCAATCCGGACGTGGAGTGCGGCCAATGGCAATTCGAGCTAAACGGCCTGTGGTTCTCGCAGGAGCGCCGCGACGATCGCGTGATGCTGTGGCAGACCCTCAAGTACGGAATCACGGATGATCTGTATGCCGAGCTCGAGGTGCACGAGCCGTACATCTGTGAGAGCAGTAGAGATTCCGGCGCGGGCGACAGTGTCTTCCGCGTTTTCTGGCGCGTGCTGCGGGAAACTGATTGCTGCCCGGCCCTGGCCTTCGATGCCGCCGTGCGGGCCCCCAGCGGCTGCGGTTCTTCCGGCGTAGACGGCACGGCCCGCGGCATGGTGACGAAAACTCTGGGCGATTGCTTCCGCGTCCACTTCAACGGCTTCGTGCAGACCGCCAACGGTCATATAGGCCGCGAACGCTTCGACCGCCGCCACTTCCAGTGGGGGGCCGGTCCGGGCGTTGACTATCGCCTCAGCGAAAACACCGTGGTTCTGGCGAACTATCTGCACCGCGTGAACGAGGAATACGGCGAGTCGAATCAGCAGATCGTCGAAGTCGGTTTGATACACAACATTCCAACCGACGGCAATTGCCAGCACGCGATCAAGGTCGGCGGCGACGTCACCGTGGATGGCCGCGACTCGACGCCCCACCTCGGCGCCAAGCTGCAATACCAGGTAACCTGGAAGTAACCGCGCAAGGCTGGGAAGAGCGCTAGCTCTTAATAACTTGCGAATCGGATAGCACGAGGGCCGCACCGCGAGGGCGGCCCTCTTCCGATAACAGCACGGGCTCTGGTTTCCTAAGCCCCCGTAGCCGGGCGCGGAAATGTCCCAGCATGCCGGCAACGCAACTCGCAAACTCGCCCTTTGGCCCACCACGGACCGGCCGCCGCGGTTATCAGGCCTTGCTTACTACGCTCGGCAAACTAGATCCCTGTAGTAGGAGGCCGCCGTCGGGCGCCGCGGCGGGCCCAAGAAGCGCCCGATTACCTGGCTGCCCGGTCACGCTCGGCCCCTCACATCTTGCTTTTACTCTCTAATGCGGGAACAATTCAGCGCTTGGGCCTGCGCAGACAGCGCGTCCGCAACGCGTAGGGTGCGTCCCCGGCGCACTCGTGTGGCACGCCGGCCCTTGAACCGGGAAAGGGAGAACGGATGGCACAACGGCGCAAGCGGCTCGGTGAAATCCTCGTCAGTTGGAACCTGCTCTCTCCAAACGCGCTGGCCGACGCGCTGGCCTATGCCACCGAACACAAAAAGCGCATCGGCGAAGCCTTGGTCGAGTTGGAGCTCGTCAAAGAGGACGACGTTACCAAGGCCCTGGCCACGCAGTTCGATCTCGAATACGTCGACCTCGACAAGAACGTCGGCGTCACGGCCGCCCTGGAACGCGTGCCGCCCAAGCTCATCGGCACCTACAAGTTCCTCCCGCTCAGCGTCGAAAACGATCGCATGAAGGTCATCGTTTCCGACCCGCTGGACCTCGAGCTGCTCGACCTGCTCCGCTTCCGCCTCGGCATGGAAATCGAGTGCGCGCTGGCCCCCTTGAGCAAGATCGAGCGCTACATCAATACGTTCCTGACAGACGTCCGCTCCAGCGTCGACGAGGCCATCGAGGAAATCGACCGCGACGCCAAACGTGAAGCCGAGGGGAAAAAAGCCGCCATCGACGTCGATGCCGACGCCCCGGTCATCAAGCTGGTCAACTTGATCATCGACGAAGCGGTACGCGGCAGGGCTTCGGATATCCACGTGGAGCCCATGGCCGACCGCGTGCGTGTGCGCTATCGCATCGACGGCGTCTGCATCGTTCGCGACAACATCCCCAAGAGCATGCAGGCCGCGGTCACCGCCCGCCTGAAGATCATGTCGGGCATCGACATCGCCGAAAAACGGCTGCCGCAGGACGGCCGCATCAAGAAGAAGATCGGCTCGCAGCTCATCGACTTCCGCGTCAGCTCCCTGCCCGCCTACCACGGCGAGAGCATAGTTCTGCGTATTTTGCGGCCCGACTCGGTGCGCGTGGGCATCACCGGCCTGGGTTTCGAGCAAGACAGCTACGAAAAGTTCCAGAACATCATCAACGCCCCGAACGGCATCTTCCTGGTGACCGGCCCGACCGGCTCCGGCAAGACCACGACGCTTTACGCCGCGCTGCAGGAACTGAACCGCCCCGACCGCAAGATCATCACGGCCGAAGACCCGGTCGAGTACAACTTTACCGGGATGAACCAATGCCAGGTGAAGGAGGAGATCGGCCTGACTTTCGCGCGCATCCTGCGTTCGATGCTGCGGCAGGCCCCCAACATCATCCTGGTGGGCGAAATTCGTGACCGCGAGGTGGGCGAAGTGGCCGTGCAGGCCGCTCTGACCGGCCACCTGGTTTTCAGCACGCTGCACACGAACGACGCCCCGAGCGCCATCGCCCGTCTGATCGACATGGGCATCAAGCCCTTCCTGGTTGCGTCGAGCATTCAAGCGATCATGGCTCAGCGTCTCATCCGGGTGATTTGCAAGGAGTGCAAGGAAATCGACCCCGCGCCGGACCGCTTCGTACTGAAGATACTGGACATCAAGGACGAGGACCTGGAAGGGCGTCACCTGTACCGCGGGCGGGGCTGCCCGCGCTGCGGAAATGTCGGCTACCGCGGCCGCCAGGGCATCTTCGAATTGCTGGAAATGAACAATGAACTGCGCGAGCTGGCTTTCAACCGCGCCCCGACGACGCAGTTGCGCAAAGCCGCCCGGGCCGCCGGCATGCGCAACTTGCTGGAGGACGGCAAGCTGAAGATCATGCGTGGCGTGACCACGGCGGCCGAAGTTGCGCGCATCGCACAGGCCGAAGGCGTGGTGCGAGACGAGGAATGAAGATCGGCGTTTAGGCTGTTGGGCTGTCAGGCTGCCAGGGATGCTCCGCGCACGAGAGAGCCCCGTTGCGAATGGCTAGCGGCCTGAATGACTAACCGCCTAAAGGACTAACAGTCCAAAGGACTAGCATGGCCACCGTTCATATTGACCGTCTGCTTGAGACCTGCATCCGCGTGGATGCCTCGGATATTCACCTGCACGTCGGGCGCCCGCCGGTGTTGCGCATGGACGGCGGTTTGCGCAGCCTCGAGACCAAGGTGCTCGAACCCGAGGATACGGTTGCGCTGATGAAATCCGTGACCCCCGAGCGCAATCAGCAGGAGCTGCAGGAAGAGGGCGGCACGGACTTCGGCTTCGCCTTCGGTGACAAGGGGCGTTTCCGCGTCTCCGTTTTCCGGCAGAAGGGCAACATTTCAATGGTGCTGCGGCTGATCCCGTCACGCATTCTGACGTTCGAGCAGATCGGCCTGCCGCCCATCGTAAAAGCTTTGTGCCGCCGCCCGCGCGGGCTGTTCCTGGTAACCGGGCCGACCGGCTCGGGCAAAACCACCACGCTGGCGACGATGATCGACTACATCAACCGCAACTTCGATCGGCACATCATCACGATCGAGGACCCGATCGAGTATTACCATAAGCACCACAAGTCGTGCATCTCGCAGCGCGAGGTGGGGGTGGACGTGCCCAGCTTTGCCGAGGCTCTGCGGCGCTCGCTGCGCATGGACCCGGACGTCATCCTGGTCGGCGAAATGCGCGACCTGGAAACCATGGAAGCCGCCATTCGCGCCGCCGAAACGGGGCACCTGGTTTTCGCCACGCTGCACACCACCGGCGCCCAGGGCACGATTAACCGTATCATCGACGCCTTCCCGGTTAACCAGCAGGAGCAGATCCGCGTCCAGCTCAGCATTAACGTGCTCGCGGTGCTCTCGCAGACCCTGCTGCCGAAGATGGGCGCCTCGGGCCGTGTGGCCGGCTATGAGTTCCTGGTGTGTACGCCCGCCATCCAGAACCTGATCCGTGAGAATAAGACCTACCGCATCGACTCGGCCATCCAGACCGGCAAGAAGTACGGCATGCAGCTCCTCGACGACCACTTGTGGAAGCTGTACGACGAGGGCATCTGTTCGGCCGACGAGTGTCTCGAACGCGCCCGCCAGCCGGGTGACTTCCAGGCCAAGATTGACGCCAAAGCTCGTGGCCAGGCCGGCGCGCTGGGTGGCAAGGCCGGCGGCTACGAATCGCAGCTCGACCGCGATTCCAAGGAAGAAAAGAAGTAGCCGGCTGGTCTCCGCCCCGTCAAGCGACTGAATTGGTGGGGAGCCCTTGAACGGGCGCTCTAACGTGTCCTTTGAACTACGAATTAACGCAGGACCGCGCTTCGGTCATACCGAAGCGCGGTCCTGTCTATACTCTCATGCCATGCGCGGCGTCAAAACACCGCGGTGGACAATTCGAGCGGCTTAGCGCCGACGCAGGGCCAAAGCACCCAACGCCAGCAGAACCAGCGCCGCCGGCTCGGGGATGTAAGCGCCGGTGAACGTCGCTGCGGCAAAGCCGCCGACGCTGGCCAGGGCGAACCCTTCAGTCAGGTCGCCGGGCGTAACGCCCAGATCGACCCAGCTACCGGTGCCGGCGAACGTCAGCGTGCCTAGCAGCACGTCCTCGCCGTACACCACGGTCGGCGGGAATATGATGCCGGCGAAGCCATCACCGTCCGGTGAACCGATCGGATCGAATGGCTCCGCGGGCACGAAGCCAACATACGACAGGTCGGCCGGCGTTTGAATGATGGCATCCAAGCCGAAACCGACGATCGAATCTTCCAGCGGAATGTCCGCATAGACCAAGCCGGTCAGGCCGGGGCCGTGCACCAGGGTCACGGAGATGTCGGCCATCGCCGGGCTGATCAACAGCCCCAGCAGGGCGGCACAACAAACAAGTCTAATCTTCATAGTTCCTCGTCCTCCTTAGAGCGTTTTGGCTCATTCTCAAGTCTTACCTCGGGCGAAGTCGCCTCGAAACAACCGGACCCGCCGGCGGCCGAGGTTCGGCCGCCGGCAGAATCCTGATCAATCAACTAACGAGCAACCGGCGTAAGCTGCTCGAGCTTGGTCGGGGCAACTGTGGCCGGGGCCGCGGAGCGATCCGCGGGCGCTAATTCCGAAACCGTCAGAGTGACGGGGCCGGTGACACTGGCACTGTAAGGCTCAATGTCAACGTAGTAGTCGCCGGCCGGAAGGCCAGTCAGGTCGAGAGCCGACAAGACATTACCGCAGCCGTCATCGTTGTACCAGGTGCTCTGGCAGCAATCGGTGCCGATGTACATGTACGTATCCCAGACGGTGCTGGAAGAGCACAGGTCAAAGCGCCAGTTGCCGTCGGTCGGGACGGTCACCTTCACGGTGATGTCCTGGCCGGCGCGCAGGGCGCAGTGATCGCCTGCGCCGGTCGTGTCGCCGCTCCAGGCGCCCGGAGCGATCAACTCAACGTCGACGCACGGCGTGCACGGCGGGTTCAAATCCTCGCAGAGCGTGTCGCCCACGAAGCGGATACCCGAACCGACGCAGTCTTGCCAGACCACATCATCCTCGCACTCGCCGGCGTACACGTCACAGCAGGCGCCGGGCCCCGGCGACGGCGGGCCGCTGACGGTCAGCACGTACGCGCCGCTGACCGTGGCAGAGTAGGCTTCGACCGTCGCGATATACACACCGGGCGTCGAGATGTTGGCGTTGATGATGGACAGCACACCCGCGGTCGTGCAGCCGTCGTCGTTGTACCAGGTGCTCGTGCAGCAGTCGCTGCCGAGATACAGGTACGTATCCCACGTCGGACTGGTCGCGCACAGGTCAATCGTCCAGGCGCCAGGCCACGGGAAGTACACGGCTACGTAGTTGTCCTGCGACGAACGCAGGGCACAGTCGCTGCCCGCACCGTTGGTGTCACCGGCGTACGCACCCGGAGCGAGTACCCAGCCGTCGACCGGGCACGGCGGGACGGGGAGTTCTCCGCACGGCGGGTCAAAGGCCGCGCAGAGGAAGGCGCCGAAGAACCGGCTGCCCATGCACTGGAGCTCGAGGACGTCATCGACGCACTCGCCGGTGTCGTCATCGCAGCAGGCGCCGGGGTTGCCACACTCGGGGGACAGCTCGTCGCAGGTGGCGAACGCCTCGAACCGCCCCGTGCACTCCGACGCCATGACGTCGTCCGTGCAGAAGCCGGTCGCTGAGTCGCAGCAGGCGCCCGGCACGTCCACGCACTTGATGCCGAACTCGCCGACCGCGAAGTCAACGCCGCTGGTGCAGGTCACCGTGACAGTCTCAACCGGGCTGCCGCACACACCGACATACGCCGCGCCGGCGGAACCGTGGGCGGTGAACTGACTGCACACGTACGAACCGTTGAGCGTCACCTCGAATGTGTGCTCCGCGAACGGGTTCGGCTCGACGTAGAAGTACGCCGCCAGGGTGCCGGCCGGCATCGTCATGGTGATGCTGGTCGCGCCATTGGTGTAGTACAGGTCGCCGGTGTAGCCGTGGCTCCAGCTCACCCAGCCGGAACCGATGCGGCGGTGGCCCATCGGAATGTCGAAGCCGATGACGGCGCCCGGAGCCGAACAAGGCGCCGGCAAGTCGGTAACGTTGGTGCCTGTCGGCCGCGGATCGGGCGGGAACGGAGTCATCTCTTGGCCGCACAGGTCGGGCGGCGGAGCCGCAGTGCCGGGATCAAAGTTGCAGGACAGCGTCTGCTCGCCGCACGGCGGGTCAAACGCCTCGGCGTAGCAATCCGTGCCCTGGAACTGGTAGCAGTTGCGCCACTGCTGGAAGTCAACCAGCGTGATGCAGCCGTCGCCGTCCAGATCAGCCGCGGCGTAGAAGCCCGGCTGGCCGGTGCACTGGCCGAAGCCATCCAGGAACATGTTGTAGTCGGTCATGTCGACTACGCCGCTCTCGTCCAGGTCGCCGCACAGTACGAACGCGCCAGAGATGAAGCGGCCGGCGCAGTTCGCACGGAAGGCGAAGTACGGATCAACCATGTAGCCCGGCTCCGGGAAGTCGCAGCAGCAGCCCGGATCGCCGCAAGCCGGCTCGAGCTCGCCGCACTGGATTCCGGAGTGAGGAACGTGGCCCGCCAACCGGCACACCGCCGCGAGCACTTCATCGACGCAAGCGCCGCTGTGGATGTCGCAGCAAGCGCCCGGATCGCCGCACGGCGGAACCAGGTCGACGCACAGCGTCTGGTAAGTGGCCTTCCACTGCGGACCCATCGCGATGCAGGCCGGGATCAGGATCCCATCCTGGCACTCAGCCGTCATAACGTTGCAGCAAGCGCCCGGAACCTCCCAAGAGCAGATTACAACGTTGGCCGCCTTCACGACCCAGTCACCGGTGCCGAAATCGGTGCCGGTGAAGCCCGGGAGGTACCAGACGGATGCGTCCGGAGTACTGACGACGGAGTAGGTCGTGGAGGCGATCGTGCCATCAACCATGGCATCAGGCGCGATGCTCGTGACCATATCCAGGTACTGGGTGTCGTGGTTGCCCACGAGTCCGGCCGGCCCGTCGTGCGGGCACATGGTGCCGTCGTTGTTGTACGCGCCCGAGCCGAAGCTGGTGCTGCACGCGAGAACCGGGCAGTAGCCCGGGTCGTCCATGATGCGGCCCTGCAGGTAGTTACCCTGGTCGCTCTGCTTGCACCACTGACCCAGGATCACGCGTCCGCCGGCATCCACGTAGTCGGCCAGGTTGTTGCCCATGCTGACCGGATCGCCGTACGGATAGTTGGCCCAGGTAAAGATCGCCGCGTAATTCAACATCGTCTCCAGCGACGGCGTGCCACCGCTGTAGGCGTCGTGGAAATCAACCGTCGCGCCGCCCAGCAAGGCGCTCAACTCGGAGCGGAAGGAGGCCGAGTCCGTCCAGGCCGGGGCATACAACACGTCGCGAGGGATCCACAGACCGCAAGCATCAGCCCAAGCCTCGGCGACACACTCGGCG
>JAGPEO010000365.1 GCA_018056925.1 Phycisphaerae bacterium | reverse complement strand
GGCATGGTGCTCATGTGCCAGCCCGTTATCGACGCCGTATACGCGATCGAGAAACTCGATCCTCGCCCGGCCCTGCGGCTTCTCCTGACCCCGCAGGGCCGTGTGTTTAACCAGGCCGGCGCGGCACGTTACGCGGCCGCCGAGCGGCTGCTGCTGATCTGCGGGCATTACGAGGGCTTTGATGAGCGCATCATCGAGCTGCTCCAGCCCGAAGAGGTCAGCCTGGGCGACTTCGTACTGACGGGGGGCGAAGTGGCGGCCTTGGCGGTCGTCGACGCCGTCGTCCGGCTGCTGCCTGGCGCCCTGGGACATGAGGAAGCGGCGGGTTTGGAATCGTTCCAAAACAACTTACTGGATTACCCGCAATACACCCGGCCGCGTGTTTTCGGCGGCTTGAGCGTGCCGGAGATTTTGCTGTCCGGCAACCACGCCCAGGTGGACGCCTGGCGCCGGGCCCAAGCGGAAGAACGCACGCGGCAGCGGCGGCCGGACCTGCTGGAAGGGAGATGCGGGACTGATTTTCGATACAGCCCCGATAAAAACGGGTCCGATGACCGGTCTCACTGCAATGAGGGCCGGTCGATAGAAAGTACATTGGCTTTGAACTGCATTGATTATTGCGCGTGTCCGATGGCACAAGCCGGGCCGAGCGCAATCGCCAAGCGCAGCGCATAACTAGAAAGAGAGGCGCTCCTAATGAAACACCCACTGATTGACGCCGTCGAGAAGAAATACCGGCGTGAGAACGAGTTGGACTTCGGCATCGGGGAAACGGTGCGTGTGACCATCAAGATCGTCGAAGGCAACAAGGAGCGCCTCCAGGATTTCGAAGGCGTGGTCATCGCGCGCAGGGGCTCCGGCCTGGACGAGATGTTCACGGTGCGGCGGCTGGTGGGCAACGAGGGCGTGGAGCGCACCTTCCCGCTGCACTCGCCGAAGGTCGTACGGATCAAGACGGTGCGTCGCGGCAAGATTCGCCGTTGCAAGCTGTACTACCTACGAGAACGCGTCGGCCGGGCACGCAAGCTGCGCGAACGCCGCATCTCGGCGGAAGCCCGCAAGGCGGCGTTGGAGGCCCAGTTGGCCAAGGCCCGCGCTTTGCGCGAGGCGGATGAAGTCGCCAAAGCGGCCCGCGAGCGTGAGGCCGCGGCCAAGGCCGGCAGCCCGGAAATGGCGACCAGCGAGGCCTGATCCCGCGGCTGGCAACCGCGAGCGGTTGAGTTGTCAGTTATTAGTCGTTAGTTATTCGTCTTGTCAGTTATTCTGTTGCCAGTAGGAGTTGGGTGCCATGCCCAAGCGCCAAGCGCGGGCATGCCTTCCGGAGAAATCCACGCTGGGCCATGCTCCGCACTCGACTCGCGAATATGGCGACAAAGGCGAACGCCTGGCCGAAACCTACCTGAAACGCCGCGGGCTTAAGCTAGTCGCCCGCGGCTTCGTCACCCCGGTGGGTGAAATCGACTTGATCGTGCGTGACGGCGACACGGTCGTCTTCGTAGAGGTGAAGACGCGCCGCAGCCGTCAATTCGCCGACCCGCAGGAGTCAGTAGGCCCGGTCAAGCAGCGCAAGATGCGGCGCTGCGCCGAATGGTTTTTGCGGCAGCGGAACTGGACCGACCGCCCGTGCCGCTTTGACGCAATCGGCATCGTGTTGCCGGACGAAGGCGAGCCCGAGATCGAGCACTTCGCCGACGCGTTCCAGCCGAGGTACTAGGTCGTTCAGGACGGCCTCCGGGTTCTCGTCTAGCCCTCCGTCAACAGCTCCACAAACGGATCAATATCAAACACATCCACCGCCTCATCGCCATTGATATCCGCCAACCTCAAGCCGCACGCTGGGTAAACCTCGGAATCAGCCGTGGCGTCCGTCAGCGCCAACACGAATGGATGGATGTCGAAGGCGTTGAGCTTTATGCCGTCATGCGTGACGGCCAGCCGACGATTGACGCGCCACGCCATTACGCCCTACTATCCGCTCGCGTCGTATGGGCTAGGATTGGTTCGGAGTCCGCTGCCCGTGACAGCACCGCCCCACCAAACACTGTCGGATACGGGAGCGCAAAGCGCCAGCTCTGCCCCCAAGCCCCAGCAACGCTCCGACCCGGCTTCCGCGCCCGTGCAAAACTCCGGCCCTGCCGGAATGCAAACTTCCCGGTTCGTCCCCGCCTCCGTCCCCACAGCCTTGGAACCGGCCCAGCCGGCACTGGCCTCTGTTCAGTTCACGCCGCGCGCTGTGTTGACCGGGATGCTCATGGGCGCCGTTCTCTCGGCCTGCAACATCTATCTCGGCTTGCAACTCGGCATCGGCATCAACATGGCCATCGTCGCCATTCTGCTGGCCTATGCCTTCTGGTCCGGCCTGAGTTGGCTGACGCGCGGGCGCATCCGCCCCTGGGGCATGCTGGAGAACAACATCAGCCAGACCGCTTGTTCGGCCGCGGCACTCGTTGGCTCGGCGGGACTGGTCGCGGCGGTGCCCGCACTCACCATTCTGACCGGCGTCTATTTGCCATGGCACACGTTGTCGGCCTGGATTCTCTCGGTATGCCTGGTGGGCATCACGATTGCAGTCGTGCTGCGCCGGCAGCTCCTATTGCACGACAATCTGACGTTCCCCATGGGCGTGGCCTGCGCCGAAATGCTCCGCGAAATGCACACGCGCGGCCGCGAAGCGCTGACACGTTTCGCCGCGCTGATTTGCGGGGCGGCCGCCGCGGCGGGCACGTCTTTCGCTGCTTCGTTCTGGAAAATCGCCCCTTTCAAGCTGCCGGGGGCGGTGCAGGGAATCAAGCCCACGGTGCTGACTTTCATGGTGCAGCCCAGTCTGCTGTGGTTCGGCGTCGGCGGGCTGATCGGCTTCCGGGCCGGCGCTTCACTGCTGATCGGGGCCGTTCTGGCGTATGGCGTCATGGTCCCGCGGCTGATCAAGAACAACAGCATCCGCTTGACGGTCGTCGAAAAAGTGTCGACTCTGCCGGCCGGCGTTGATCTGCAAAAGCTTGCGCCAGAACAGGCCCGCTATGAGCCGGCGGCCGGGCGCTTGGAATGGCGCGGCCTCATGTCCGCCGCGCAGCGCGACGCGTTAATTGCCGCCAGCGCCAACGCTGACTGGCGCGATGCCATCGCCAAGCTGTACACGCGATCGCAGCCGGAGAATGCCACACTGACAGGCACCACGTTCAGCGACCTGGTGAGTTGGTTAGTGTGGCCAGGCGCGACAATCATGGTGGTGGCCTCGCTGGCGTCGTTCAGCTTGTCCGTCCGCACGGCATGGCGCAGCCGCAGCCGAAACCGCCAAACGCCCGCCGCAGCGCCCACCGGCGCCGGTGACGTGCCCTGGTCGTGGGCCGCGGCTGGCTTGATCTTCGTGCTGGCCGCGTCCGTGGCGCTCCAAATCAGCTTGTTCGGCATTGCCTGGTGGCTGGC
>JAGPEO010000364.1 GCA_018056925.1 Phycisphaerae bacterium | reverse complement strand
TTGTACGGATACGACTTCGACGAAGCGGAAGGTCGTGTTTGCCACGCGCTATTGCGCACGCGATTCCCGCAGCCACTTTCGCAGATTTACGAAACGCTGCGGGAGCAAGGTTGGTGGGAGGGGGAGTTGACGCAGCGTCGCAGTGACGACGCCGTGGTAGTCGTCAGAAGCAAGTGGACGCTGCGCCGCACCGGCGGGCGCAAAACCGTCGTAGTCGCGGACACCGATATTACGCAGCAGCGACGCACAGCAGAACGTCTCGCAGCCAGTGAGGAGCTGAGCCGGATACTCATGGAGACGATGTCGCAGGGGGTAATGCAACAGGACCAGGACGGCCGAATCGCGGGAGTAAACCCCGCCGCGGAACGGATCCTGGGACGCAGCGTCGCGGAACTGCTGGGAAAGACGCCGGCGGACCTGGAATGGCACATGCTGCGCGAGGACCGTACGCCGCTGCCCGAGCAGGAATATCCCGGGTTAATGGCGCTGAGAACGGGGCAGAGAGTTAACGACGCCCTGGTCGCGACCTGGAATCCCCATGCGCGGGCTTACCGCTGGCTGAGCATGGACGCTGTCCCGCTCTGCCGGCCCGGGCAGAGCCGGCCATACCAGGTCTACACGATCTTCGCCGACGTGACTGAGGGCCAGCGGGCGGACGCGGCCGCGCAGCACGCCGCGCAGCGGCATGAGACGGCGCTGGACGCCGCCATCATGGGTACGTGGGATTACCATCCGGAAAACGGCAGCATGTTCTGGGACCAGCGCTGCCGCTCCATTTTCGGCGTGGCGTTCGGCGATCGGGTGGAGTACCAGACGGTCATTGCGCTGGTGCATGAGGAGGACCGGGCGCGCGTCGAGGCCGAGTTCAATGCCGCGCTCGATTCGGCCTCATCCGGAGCCTACGAATCCGAATTCCGTGTGGTTTGGCCGGACGGATCCGTTCACTGGGTCAATCTTATCGGTCAGGCCTACTTCAAAGGATTGGGCGGGCAGCGGCATGCGGTGCGCTTCATCGGCACGGCGCTGGACATCACGACCCGCAAGCGGCTTGAGGAGGAACGCGACGCGCTGCTGGCGAGCGAACGGGCCGCCCGTACCGAGGCGGAGCGCGCCAATCGCCTGAAAGACGAATTCGTGGCGACTCTTTCGCACGAGCTGCGAAATCCGCTGAACATCATCCTGGGCTGGGTGCAGATCCTGGAGCGCTCAAAACGCACGCCGCAGGAGGTGAGCGAGGGGTTGCAAATCATCCACGGCAGCGGCCGCGTTTTGGCGGACCTGATCAGTCAGTTGCTCGACATGAGCCGCATCACTTCGGGCAAGTTGCTGCTCGACATGCAGACTATTGATTTGGGGGCGGTGGTTGCGGCGGCCCTGGAAACGGCCAAGCCGGACATTGCGGCCAAAGACCTTCGTCTGGAAACGGCGTTCGAGCGGGCGGCCCTGCGGGCGCGTGGCGATCCGAACCGCCTGAAGCAGGTGGTTTGGAACCTGTTGTCGAACGCCGTGAAATTTACGCCGCGCGGAGGGCTGATCCGGGTCGAAACGAACCGCTGCGGTTCGCGCGTGGAGATTCGCGTTTCAGATACGGGGCAGGGCATCGATCCCGAGTTCTTGCCGTTTCTGTTCGAGCGCTTTCGACAGGAAGACGCCTCCGCGGCCCGCAAGCATGGCGGGCTGGGGCTGGGCCTGTCGATCGCACGCTCGCTGGTGGAGATGCACGGCGGCACAATCAGCGTGGAAAGCGCGGGCAAAGGACTGGGCGCGACGTTCACCATTAGCCTGCCGGCACTGGCGGACGCTGAAGACGGCGCTCAAACACAGGACCGGTCCCAGGCGCCAGGCGAGTCGACAGGCGCGGAGCGCGCTGAAGCCGCGCTTGACAGTTTCAAAATTCTGGTTGTGGACGACGATCGCTCATCGCTGGAGATAGTCAAACGCGTGCTCGAGGAGCGGCGCGCGACCGTATTCACCGCGGCCAGCGCCCGGCAGGGTCTCGAATTATTGCAGCGCTTTCGCCCAGATGTGCTGATCAGCGACATCGGCATGCCGGAAGAAGACGGTTACCGGTTTCTAAGGCGTGTGCGGGCACTGGGGGCGGATCGCGGCGGCAGCACGCCTGCCATGGCGCTTACCGCGTTTGCCAGCCCTGAAGACCAACACCGGGCAATGATATGTGGCTACCAAGCCCACCTGACCAAGCCCATCGAAGCCGGCCGGCTGATTGCCAACGTGGTCCGCCTGCTGAACCAGACCCGCGAAAACGGCTCTGCCAAATCTTGAATTCGCACAGCGGGTTTACGCGGGCCGTCTCACAAAGGCCGGGATGCGCTTCACTCAGGCTGCTCGCACACGGTTTCTGCACGCAGCTCAGTGGCGCGCTCGACCACCTCCGACACGGTCGGCGTCTCTGCCGGCTCAAGCTCAAACGTCGGCAGAACGTGGTTGTCCTGCAACATGGCCGGAACGAGCGCTTCGGCCACGAAGTCGATAGGGGGGTATTGATACCAGGGCGGCTTGATCGTGCAGTGTGTCTTTAGCGTCTCGTAGCCCGGCTTGCGCAGGATGATCTCGTAATCGCCGTACCATAGGAACGCGAACTTCACCGGCGTCGCGCCCACTTCTTCATCATTGACGGTCACCAGGGCGCCGGGCGGTTCGCTCTGAATCTTGATAGTGCGCTCGACGCAGCCTGCCAGCGGCGCGATCAGCAGTATCAAGCCCATCAGCAACGCGAGGCCGGGAACGTGCGGCCTTCGTGATCGGATAAAGCTCGCTTTGACCGAACTCATGGTGTGATCTCGATTTGCTCGATTTGCCTCTTGTCCAGGTCCAAAACGGCAATCGTGCAGTGGCCGGTTACCCAGCCGCAGCACTCACCGGGGTTGAGGAACAGGCGGCCGTCCTTCTCGTGGACGCCAAATTCATGCGTATGGCCGGTGATGATAACGTCCGCCTTACGAACGTCCTCCGCTCGGCACCAATCAATGAAATGTTGCACGAGGATGGTTTTTCCGTTGCGCGAGATGAAGAGGGGCCCGTCTTGTATTTGCGGCAGCACTTTCTGCAGCCCGGCGCGTTCGCCGTCATTATTCCCGAAGGTGACGTACAGCTCCCCGGGCCAGGTAGCCAACACACGGGCGGCAAAAGGCGCCACGATGTCACCCGGGTGAATGAGGGTGTGCAGGCCGAGTTGGCTGAAGCGTTCAAGCGCGGCGCGGATGGCGGGCAAGCGATCGTGCGTGTCTGACAGTACGCCAATGCGCATGGGCAAACTCGTGCTAAAAGCCGCGCCGAAAAAAGCGTGCAGTGCCGATTTTATTCGCTCGGCCTGCGATCGTCTTTAGGCTACCAGCTTTTCGCTACCGCGCCGAGTAAGTTTGGGTCTTTAGCGTAGAGGCGCGCGGTTTCGGTCGTGATTTTGCCTTCGCGCACCAG
>JAGPEO010000051.1:4096-15341 GCA_018056925.1 Phycisphaerae bacterium | reverse complement strand
CTGCGCGGGCGGCGCTCTTCGAGCACGCTAATGGCCTTTTTCAGGTCCGACACGCGAAAAACGCCCAGCGACTTGCCGCCGGGTGCGCCGGTGGTGCAGTACGCGTAGTTTACGTTGACGTGGGCCACCGAGAGGCGCTCGACCACGTCGGCCAACGAACCGGGGCGATTGGGGAGGGTGGCCACCAGAACCTGCGATTCGGTCGTGGGCACGTCAAGCTCGGCCAGGCTCTGGCGGGCGCGGGCCGGGTCTTCTACGACCATGCGCAGCACGCCGTGTTCGGTCGAATCCATCATGCTGAGGGCGAGAATGTTGACGCGATCGTCGGCCAGGCGCTGGCAGACCCTGGCCAGAATGCCCGGTTTGTTAACCAGGAACACGGAGAACTGCGTTTCGTTTTTTATGCCGTTGGACTGCATCGGTCTTAGCTCCCGTGTGCGGTTTCAAGGTGTAAACGGCCGCCGGGCCGGGCGGGTCAGCATATGCTTCATTGTATGGCCCGTTTTGTTGGCTTTCGACCAACGCCGGGTCGGAGGGCGTCGTGGCACGGTTATCATGATACCGCCGCAAATGGACGAAGCCCAGCCGCGGCAATACGCCGGCGCTGATGGATGGACGCCAGCGGTGATGGATAGGCGGTAGGCGGACGTGGCGATGGCGCGGGGGCCGGCGGAGCGGGCACTACGCGGATGCGGAGGCTCTTGGCGGCATTTCGGGGCGGCACGCCCCGGCTCTGCTTATCCGATCACCAATACCAGAATTCGTACCAGTGGCCACCGCCACAGCGGTCATCGTAACGGCAGCCGCAACTACAGCCGCCCCAATCCTCAAAATAATCCTCCCAGTCGTCCTCGTCGCAGGCGGTCAAGCTACCCACGCCCACCAGCAAAACGACCAACATCAACGCCCTTTGTAGCCTGCTTGTCACGCTCATTCTCCTCGCCGCCGGCACCCCGGTCGCTGCGCTTGTAGGCCACGCGGGGCCGGCCAAAACGCCAAAACCCAACCGTGCACATCAGTATTGACACGTGCCGCGCCGCCAGGTGAGCGGGCTGCCCGAAACGTGCAGCGCGTCAGGCGGGCGGCGCGCCCGCGCCGCTGCGCCTACCTCGTCCCGCCCAATGCCGCTGCCAACGTGCGAATATCCCCTTCGTCCGCCTCACCGTAGTGAATTGAAATAACCTGAACGTAGCTGCTGCCACGCAGAAAAGATACGCTCGCCCCGCTGCGGTGACCGCCGTCGCCGGCTGGGACGGCGCTCGCGCCGGCCGATTTCTCGGATTGGTAGGCCGCCAGCGCGTGCGCGCGCGAGGCCATGTCGTAACAGTAGACCTCCACCGTAACGCCGCCCGTCCCCTCCCGCGCATACGTTGCGAACCTTAACTGCTGGACGTCGAACTGCTGGAAGCTGTCCGCGGCGCGGCCGATCTTCAGATACATATCCCCGGCGGCATAGCGTTCAATCGTACCGGACAAATGCCAGCCCCGCGCCGGATTGTCTGGCAGCGGGCAGAAGCGCCGCTGTTCCCGGACGTACATCATGCACGTGCCCACCAGTAGCATCAGCACGATGAGCCCCAGCAGCCCCGCCACGTTGCGGGCTGTGCCGCGATGTGCCAATAGATTCACCTGCCTGCCCGAAAAGCACGACCCTGGCTCAACTCCCTGGCCGGAGCCCTTATGATACCACAAGCGATCCGCCGGAGAATGCACATGCCCCAGGCGCCGCCGCACCAGCAAACCACCGCGACGCCGCCGCCCCATGCCGCCGGCCGCAGTTTACGTCTTTGGCTGGCGGCCCTGGTTCTGGCCTGGGGCGCGCAGGCCATCATCACGCAGTCCTTGCTGCTGCGCGAAGCCATGGTGCTCATGTACGGCAGCGAGTTCGCCTGGGGCGTGGTGTTGTTCGCCTGGCTGGTGGGGATCGCGCTCGGGGCGGCAGTCGGCGGTCGATTGGCTGGCGCGCTGGGGCGACGCGGGAGCGTTCCCGGCGGCCTCGCGGGCGTGTTGCTGGCACTGAGCCTGGCCGGAGTGCTTGAATTGTGGGTATTCCGCGGGGCGCGGGCCTGGATGGGTGTAGCGCCGGGCGAGCTATTGCCGCTGGGGCGGACGGTCGTTGCGGCGCTGGCGTTCGTCTCGCCGGTCAGCGCCCTGGTCGGGTTGGCCTTTCCGTTGGCCTGCGCGGTTACTCTAAATGCGGCGCCGGCGGCCCATCCCGAACCTCGAAGCGCTGACGGGCACTGTCCGGCGCTCTCCTTCGCCCATGTCTATGCCATCGAATCAGCAGGCAGCCTGGTCGGCGGAGCGGCCTTCAGCTTTTGGGCCGTGGAGCGCTTGGCCCCAATACAGATCGTCCTGTTGTGTGGCGCCGCCACGGCCGTGTGTTCGGCCGGCTTCCTGCTGGTGCACCCCGGCCGAGCTGCGGGCCCCAGTCGCAGGTGGCGCCGATTGCCGCCGACGGCCGCGGCGCTCGCCGGACTCTCGGCCATCGCGATCATGGCAGCGCTATTCGGCGGCGAGCCGATTGATCGCTGGCTGACTGCCCGCCGCTGGAGTCAACTTGCTCCGGGCTACGAACTGGTCGCGTCGAGCGAGACGAAATATCAGAACCTGGCGCTTGGCCGGCGCGCTGGCCAGTTTTCCCTATTTTGCGATGGCCACTTCGCGTCGGATTTTCCCGATCCATACACCTGGGCGCCGCTGGCGCACTTCTGGATGTGCCAGCATCCGCAGCCGCGGCGCGTGCTCGTATTGGGGGGCGGCACGGAAGGCCTGCTGAGCGAGATTCTGCTGCACCCGGTCGAGCAGGTGGATTGCATTTATCCGGACCCACGAGAACTCGAGCTCGTACAGCCGTTCCTGCCGGCGGCAGACCGCGACGCGCTGGCGGACCCGCGCGTGACGATACACGCCACCGACGCTCGGCATTTCGTCAAGACGCAGCGGGCCCTGTTTGACCTCGTGGTGGCTCGGCCGCCGGAGCCGACATCAGCGCTGCGCGCCCGTTTTTACACGGACGAGTTCTACGCCGAGCTGCGCCGCGCGATGACACCGGAAGCGGTGCTTTGTCTGACCGCCGCGGCCGCGCCGACGCAGTTGTCCGAGCTTTCGCGACAATACTTGGGCTCCATACGCGAAACGCTGCGGCGGCACTTTCCCGAACTGATAATCGGTTGGGGCGACCCGGCCCACGTGTTGGCTGCGACCGTGCCGGGGCTGATTACCATTGACCCGGCCGAGATGAGCAGGCGATATGCGCGTCGCAGCGTCAAGTCTCCGACTTTTGATCCGGCATGGTTCGCCGGGGCCACGGACTGGCTCGACCTCGAAAAGGTCGCACAGCGCGCCGCCGACCTGGACGCGGCCGAAGGCGTTACAGCAAGCACTGATCTGAAGCCCTCCATTTACCTGCAACGCTTGGCGCTGTGGGAAGCCGCGGCCGGCGCAGGCGCCGCCCGGCGTGACTTCGTGGACACCGCCTCCAATTCCTGGCTGAGCAAGTGGTGCGCGGCCGGCGTGTTCGCACAATTGAAGTCGCTGCGCCTGACGCACCTGATCAGCCTCCTGGCCGGCGCCGTCGCCCTCACGCTCCTCATCTGCCGATTGCGACAAGGGCCGCGCACCGGCTGGGCGGCCGGGGCGATCGCGGTATCGGTGGCAACTACCGGCCTGGCCACCATGGCCCTCAGCATCCTGTGGCTATTCGCGTTTCAAAACCTGTACGGCTACGTGTACCAACGCATCGGATGGATAATCGCACTGTTCATGGCCGGACTGGTGCTGGGTTGCATGCTATTCGGCCATGGCCGATTGCGCTTGAGAGCGCGGCTGATCCGGTTAGACGTTCTCTTGGCTGTCCTTGCCGCCTCGATTCCCTTTGTCTGGCAAGCGTTGGCGAGACTGCAAAGTGGTCCAGGCAGTTTTGGGGTGGTCGAAGGCTGCATATCCATAATGGTAGGTATGACGGGGCTGTTAGGCGGGGCCGCGTTTGGCGTGGCTGGTCGTTGGCAGTTCGAGATGACCGGCGCGGCGGGCGCGGCCGCGGCAAGAGTGGTCAGTGCCGACCACGTGGGCGCGTGCCTCGGGGCGCTGCTTTGCGGCATAGTGCTGGTACCGGTCTGGGGCATCGCAATCACGGCGTTCTTGCTGGTAGGCATCAAAGTGCTTTCAGCGCTGCTGCTGTGGTTTCTTGGGCGCTCCTATGTGGACGCGGCTTTCCAAATCTGAGAACGTGGCGAGGCATGACAGCCGGAGTCTTTAGGTGGCGATTTTCCGCCACCCTGGTTGGGCAGTTATGCCAAGGTTTTGCTGCACCGTAGGTGCCCGGTTCATAGACAGCGTCGGTCGCCAATCAAATTGTGGACACTTCCCGTACTGATCGTCCTTTCTCTGCGGATGGCCTGTTGACAGCCCGTGTCCATCGCGTATACTTGGGAAAGTTTCGTCAGGCGCGCGACAGTTGTAGCGATTATCGCGCCTGCGAGTAACCGCACAACAAGCGTACACCGTTCATGCGGTTTGGACGGTGGAGTGGAAGCAAGGTCAGATCTTCAAGGAGACTTCTGTGCGAAAGCGGATGATTGCTTTGATGTTGGTGGCGTCCGCCGCCACCCTGTTCAACGGCTGCTTCGGTAGTCTGCAGCGCAACATTTGGGTCGGCTTTGGTGAGTCGATCGGCGCCGTCCCGGCCGGGTTCCTGGTCAACTTCCTGGCGAACACTTTCGGGATTGACGTACAGGCGTAAAACGTTGTGACGCCTGCGCAGGGTGTGGCGTTGCCCGGCTTTGTTTCCGGCGCGACAGTTCAGGCCTGGCGCAGGTCGTCACGTTTTTAGCCTTAACGCAAGGCGCAAAGCAGGCTTTGCGTGCCGTCTGACAGACGGCATGGATGCAAGATCAGGTCTTGAAGGAGGCTTCTGTGCGAAAGCGAATTAGTATGATGCTGTTGGCCTCGCTGACGACGGTCATCGCCAGCGGTTGCTGCGCCAGTCTCGGTCGCAACATCTGGGTCGGCTTTGGTGAGTCGATCGGCGCCGTCCCGGCCAGTTTCCTGGTCAACTTCCTGGCCAACACTTTTGGGATTGACGTACAGGCGTAAGACGTTGTGACGCTTGCGCAGGTGTGGCGTTGCCCGGCGTTGTCTGGGCACAGCAAACGATGCCCGCGCAAGGTCGTAACGCAGTTCGAAGCTGAATTGTGCCCGTGCCCCGCGCGGGCACGGTTTTTTTCCGGACTGTCGGACTCGCGTCAGTGTGATGCCGGGCCGATCAGTTCTCGCGGCTGCTAGAACACGCGGGGAGAGTACCAAAATCCGGTGGTGGCCGTCGGGAGGCCGTGGCGCGAGACATCTTTGTGGAAATCACGACCGTGCTGGTCGTGAATTCCGTCAACGTAGCCATTCACATACTGACACCACGCCCTGCATGGTCTATTAGAGCAAGGCCGCAGAGGAATTCACGGAGTAGTCCCGCGGCAGAGTACGCATTGCTTGCGGCCTTGCACCTGATCCGTTCGGCGAGAACGTCACTCTCCTGGAAGTGCGAATTTCGTAAGCCGCCTCCTTCCGCGCCTGCCATTCCCTGAAGCTCGTTCATACGACATGGCACGTCGCGTTTGCGAGCGCTAAATAGCGACGCTGGCAGTGCCGAAAATCCTACACCGTGCCAGTTCATCCAGCCCGCGGTGTCTGGTCGCAATGCTAGACTCGTCGGGATCGCTCGCGCCTATACTCAACCGCTGTGCGCGCCCGCTCTACCCGAGCCGGCTTCATCAGGCATGAGAAAGCCGCGGTCGGGGTTGTGTGAGTAGCTGCGACCCCCGGGTCAGACATTCACCGTAGCTGAAGGAGAAGTAAATGCTTCGGACTGGTATGCATTCCAAGAAGTGCCTGCTGCTGTTGGCGTTGCCCTTGCTGGCTTTCGTAGCGGGCTGCCCCCTTCCAGCCACGGCGGTGCTTGAGGGAACCTGGGCGTTTACCGTCGACTCAACCCCCAACCTTAACGAGCTGCTGCTTACATTCAACCAAAACGGCCAAGTTACTAACGTCACATACCAGGTTACCGGCAGCGCTGAGATTTCAGTCAATGCCCCCGTCGGCCAGGCGACAGTCAACGGTAAGAACGTCACCGTGACCTCGACCTTTCAAGGCAACTCGTTGACCTTCAACGGAACGCTCAACGACGACAATACCGTCGCTCAAGGAACAATCACACTGCAAATCACCGTGGGCGCCGTAACGGTCACTGTCAACGGCGGCGCGGCCACAATGACGAAACTGCTGCAGTGACCTGCTGCGGCGGACCCAGTCGCTAACGCGGCGCAGAAGACAACCATCCGACGCGCTTCAACGGCGCTCAAACGATGGCGCGGACGGGTTTCAGTCCAGACCTGTCTGGTAGTCTGATCGTCGGCCGGCCTCGTCGAGGCGCCGGGCCTTTCGCCCGGAACGCCGAAGAAGGCGTGAATAGAATCCCGCGACCTGGGTCGGCTTTCCGCATGCGAGCATTTGATGCCGGCCCAGCGCGAAGGATTTGTTATGCGCATCGCACAGGTTGCGCCGCTGTTCGAGAGCGTGCCCCCCAGGCAGTATGGCGGAACTGAAAGGGTCGTATCTTTCCTGACTGAAGAGTTAGTTAGCCGCGGGCATGACCTGACCCTTTACGCCAGCGGCGATTCTCAAACGCGGGCGGAACTGGTTGCCATTGTGCCGCACGCATTGCGCCCCAGCGGCCAGGAGGAATCCGCAACCGCATACGTCGCCCTGCAGCTCGAGCGGGTTCTCGGTGACGCCGGCCGATTTGACATCATTCATTTTCACACTGATCACGCACATTTTCCCATCACACGCAGCCTGAAGGCGGCTCATGTTACGACGCTGCACGGGCGGCTGGACCTGCCGGAATTGCAAGCCCTTTATCGCGAATTCCGCGACGTTCCGGTGGTTTCAATTTCCGATTCGCAACGCCGCGCCTTGCCGCTGGCTAGGTGGATTGCCACCGTCCACCACGGCCTGCCGCTCGACAAATACGCGTTTCATGAGCGCCCCGGCGATTGCCTCGTGTTCGTGGGCCGCATTTCACCCGAGAAACGCTTGGACCGCGCGATCGAAATTGCCAAACGCAGCGGGTTGAGGCTCTTGGCGGCCGCGAAAATAGCCGTGAAAGACCGCGAGTACTATGAACGCGAAATCAGGCCTCTGATGGATCACCCGCTCGTCACGTTCATTGGCGAGATCGATGACGATCAAAAATGCGAACTGATGGGCCAAGCCCTGGCACTGGTGTTCCCGATTGACTGGCCTGAGCCGTTCGGCCTGGCCATGCTCGAGTCCATGGCGTGCGGTACGCCGGTTATCGCTTGGCCCTGCGGCTCCGTGCCTGAGGTCGTAGAGGACGGAGTAACGGGCTACCTGGTCGACAGCGTCGAGGCGGCGGTGGAGGCCGTGCGCCGCGTCCCGCAACTCGACCGCCGCAACGTGCGCCGCCGGGTCGAAGCCCGCTTCAACGCGGCCCGCATGGCGGATGACTATTTGCGCGTGTACCGGTTGCTGATAGCGGCGGCACGCCCGCCGGCCACCCTTGCTCAAGGTGCGTATGTCTAATACCGGTGCGCCGGGCAACGAGTTCGGGGTCCTGGCCCGGACTTCGCGCCCGGGACCGCAGCCGTTCGTGCTCAAAGCGGGTGAGACGTTCGGAGTATTCGACTCATTCGGCGATTTGCGCCCCGACGAAAGCAGCGAACAAGGGGTGTACCACGCGGGCATGCGGCACCTCGCGCGCCTCGAATTCCAGATCTGGGGCGCCGGCCCATTGCTCCTTAGCTCAACCGTGCGTCAGGACAACTGCGCGCTTACCGTTCACCTGACCAATCCCGACATCACCCGCGCCGATCAGGTCATCGTGCCGCGCGGCGCGCTTTACATGGCGCGAACCACCGTCCTGGCCGAGCACGCCTGCGTACAGCGCATGCGGGTGAGCAGCTATTCCGACCAGGAGATCGTCATCCCCGTCCGACTTCTGGCCGCGGCCGATTTCTGCGACATCTTCCAAATTCGCGGTATGCCGCGCACGCAGTACGGGCGGCCGCGACCGCCCACCTTTGAAGCGGGCGAACTGACCTTTGAGTACGAGGGGCGCGATCAGGTCGTGCGCAGCACCAGGCTCCGCGTCCGGCCCGCGCCGGACCGGCACTTCGTCGGCGGCGTGGAACTGCAATACACATTGCCGCCGCGGGCCACCAGCGAATTGGAGTTCATTTTCGATTTCCGGGGTGAGCTGCCGGCCCCCAAACTTCAGGTGTCGTTCGAGCGCGCCCGCGACCTGCAATGCGACTCGCTGGCCCGCGCCCGCCAATCGGCCTGCCGAATTACTACCTCACACGAGCAGTTCAACGACTGGCTCGAACGCTCCTTCGTCGATGTACACATGCTCGTCACCACTACTCAATTCGGCCGCTTTCCCTACGCCGGCATTCCCTGGTACAGCGCTCCCTTCGGACGCGATGGGCTGATCACGGCCCTCGAGCTGCTCTGGGTCGATCCGTCGCTGGCCCGCGGCGTGTTGAGCTTCTTGGCCAACACCCAGGCGGACCATACCGACCCGCAGTGCGAGGCCCAACCCGGCAAGATCCTGCACGAAGCCCGCCTGGGCGAAATGGCCGCCACCGGCGAAATCCCCTTTCAACGCTACTACGGCTCCGTAGACGCCCCCGCGCTCTTCGTCTTTCTGGCCGGTGAGTACTTCCGCCGCACCGGCGACCGCGAGTTCATAGAGTCCATCTGGTCCAACATAGTCCGCGCGTTGGACTGGCTCGACAACTTCGGCGCCTCCAAAATAGACGGCTTCATCGACTACCGCCGGATCGCCGGCCGCGGGCTCGTGAACCAGGGCTGGAAAGACTCGACCGATTCCGTCTTCCATGCCGACGGCTCGGACCCGCCCCCGCCCATTGCACTCGTCGAAGTGCAGGCCTATACCTACGCGGCGCGCCTGGGCGCTGCCCGCCTGGCGCGAGAACTGGGCGACCTGACCCGGGCCGCCACGCTCGCACAGCAGGCCGAAACATTTCGCCAGCGGTTCGTGCGTGACTACTGGTGTCCGGACTTGAATACTTATGTCATGGCTCTGGACGGCAACCGCCGGCCGTGCCGCGTTCGCACCTCTAATGCCGGGCAGACGCTATTCTGCGGCATCGCCACCACCGAGCAGGCCCGCGCCATCATGCAAACACTGCTGTCCCCGGGTTCCTTTTCCGGCTGGGGAATCCGTACGGTTGATACCACCGCGGCCCGCTTCAATCCCATGTCCTATCACAACGGCTCCGTCTGGCCGCATGACAATGCCCTGATCGCCCTCGGGTTCGCGCGCTATGGCTTCAAGCGGGCGGTGCTGGAAATCTTGTCCGGCATGTTTGAATCGTGCCTGTTCATGACGATGCATCGCATGCCGGAGCTGTTCTGCGGCTTCCCGCGTGTCCCGGAGGAGGGTCCCACACTATATCCGGTGGCCTGCCTGCCGCAGGCGTGGGCCAGCGCCGCGGTCTTTCTACTGCTGCAAGCGTGCCTGGGGCTGAACTTCCGGCTCGACGAAACCCCGGGCCGCGTGACGATCGAACTGGACCGGCCGGTGTTGCCGGATTTTCTCCGGCGCATAGAGATTGACGACCTGCGCATCGGCGAGGAATGGGTGAACTTAGTGCTGCAAAACCACGAGGGCGATGTGGGTGTGAATATCCGGCAACGCTCGGCTAATCTGGACGTGATTGTCAAGAAGTAGCCGCGCGCCACCCCGCGCTGCCCGCGCCGCGTGCCGCCAGAATCTCTTCATAGAGTGCCAACAACTGGCGCGCGTGCCGTTCCATCGAAACCAGGGCGCGCAGCCGCGGAGCATCAGCTCGGCAAGCGCAACGCACGGCCGGATCAAGCGCTTCCGCAATCGCGGCCGCCAGCGCTGCCGTATCCGCCGGCGTCTCGATGACCGCGCCGTGCTTGCCCGGTTCAAGCACTTCCGCCGCCCCGTTCCAGCGCGTGGTGACCACCGGCAACCCCAGGCTTAGGGCTTCCAGCACGACACGGCTGCACGGATCGTACCACGTCGGATGCGCCAGCACGTCCGCCGCCGCGTACCACGGACGCAAATCCGTCTGCGATCCGAGGAAACGCACGCGGTCCGCGATGCCCAGCCGGCTGGCCAGACGCAGATACTGCCCGGGCGCATCGCGCCCGACTACCGCCAGTAGCCACCTAGGCCCGTCCTCGCGGTCGAGAGCACCGGCCTGAATCAACTCGCGCAGTCCCTTCAGGCGGAAGTTGTGCGCCACGAACAATACCAGTGCGGCGTGCTCTGGTATCCCCAGTTGCGTGCGGACTGCCGCGCGGTGCGCCGCGCGCTCGGGTTCTTCCAGCGCCGCCACCTCGACGCCGTTGAAGATCAGGTGTACGCGCTGCGGCACGACACTGTAATCAGTGAGGACTTGGCGGCGCACATATTCAGACAGCGCCGCTACATGCACTTCGGAGCCCGGCGCCAGCAATCGGCGTTCGACCGCGCACAGCCAGCGCTGGCGCATGTTCATCAGTTTGCCTAAATGCCGCAGCCGGCGCAGCAACGGCCGCCGCACCATCGCCGTGCTGCGCCTCACCGTCTCGGGCAGTGTGCCGCCGCGCGGCTGATAGACGTCGGCCACGGCGCACGGCGTAATCGCGTGAACTATGTCAAACTGCGATGTCCGGCAGAACCCCGCCGCCGCGCGGAGGAAACGCTGCGAGCGTAGCGTGCGGCTCACGCCCCGCGCCGGTAAGGGCCGGTAAGAAACTTCATCTTCTTCGAACGGCGCGCTCAAGGCGCCCTGACGCGCACCGGCCGCGCAGACCACAGTCACCTCCAGACCCAGCGCCGCCAGGTGACTGGCCATCTGCCGGGTCGAGGTTTCGGCCCCGCCGCGGGCGGCCTCGATGGTCTCCTGGATCAGCGCGACTTTCATGTGCTGCGGCTCTTGCGCGCTATGCGCGCCAAAATCCAGTCGCTCTTGCGCACCACGCGGCGCGCATACGAGCGAATAGAAGCCTTTAGCGACGGACCCAGATACGCGTGCAGGAAGCGCAGGCGATCAGTGCGCCGCGCCCCAATCTGCTGCGCCGACGCGTCCAGTTGCGACAAATCCTTGATAATCCAGCGCAACCGACGCCAACGCGGCCTGAACGTGCGGGCCAGGTCGATTAGAGTGAACTGCGGCGCCGCCCGGCCGCC
>JAGPEO010000051.1:0-3996 GCA_018056925.1 Phycisphaerae bacterium | reverse complement strand
GACAGCTCGCGCTGCCACCAGGGCTGACTGGACGCCACTTTTCGCCACCGCCGTGGCGCGGCATCGAGAAAAAAGAACTCCGGCGTCCGATCGGGGTTGGAGCGGACGAGAATGTTGCGCCAAAAGAGCTGCCCGTGTGAAAACCCCAGCTCATGCATGTGACTGACCTGGTCGGCCAGCGTGTGGATCATGGCCTGCCGCGCCTTGGGCGAAAGCGGACGCCGTCCCGAAACCACGTGCTCCGCAAAGGTCGTCAGGTTCGACGCCTCCGGCACCTCTTCGGTAATCAGAAAACAGGCGGCCACGAAGTGCCCAATGCGCCGGGCGCCGAAAGCCACCGGCCGCACGGCGGAAATGCCCGCGGCGCGCATGGCCTCCAGGGCGCGATACTCCGCCTGCCCGCGGTGCGTGCCGAAAAACGTGCCGCGCAGCATGGTGCGGATGCGTTTAATCCAGGTCGGATAGAGGTAGCGTTTGACGTAGAAGCCCGGCTGGTTCGCTGCCCTTGCGACCAGCGTGGTATCGGTGGTGCGGCTCCAGGCGGCCACGCGGCCGTTCACCTGCTCCAAAACCTGGTCGACGCGCGCCAAACCGCAGGCGGCCAGGGCCTCACGGTAAGCCGGGTCGATATGGATGACATCGACTTCGAGCATCAGCGCACACCTTTGTGGGGCCGGGTTCCGACCGGCTACGCAGTCACCGCTTACGCCGTCACCGGCGCAACCCGCGACGACACCTGGCGCAGCAGCCGCCCGGCCGCCTGCATTACCATGTCGGCCGTAATGCCGTGCATGCAGCGCAGGTCGAGCGGGCACGAGGGCAACTGACAAGGGCCGCAATCGACCGCCGCCTGAAGCTTGATTTCACCGTCGTAGCCGGTGTCTGTCCACTCCTGGTGAGTCGGCCCGAAGATGGTGACCGTCGGAATGCGATAGGCGATGGCATAGTGCCGCGGGCCGGTGTCGTTGCAGACCATCAGCGCCGCCCCGGCCACAACCGGCTTGAGGCTGCCCAGCGTCGTACCCGGATTCGTGCAACAGACCACGTCCGGTCCGGCCGCGGCCGCGATTTGCTGCAGCAGCGGGTACTCAGGCGGCGCGCCGATCAGCACCGGTCTCAGCTTCAGTTCGCTGGAAATGCGGCGGCCAACTTCCGCGAAGCGCTCCGGGAGCCAGCACTTGGACGCCCCAAACTTCGCCCCGCAGTTGATCAGGGCATAGCGGCCGTCTTCCAGCCCGTAGTGCCGTTTCAGCGCCTCCCCCGCCTGCTCCTGTGCGGGCGAAGCCGCCAGCCGCAGCGCACGGTCAACGACCGGGCAGCCAAGGTGTTCGGCCAGCGCGGCGTAATACGGCAGCACCGAGCTGGGCACGAACTGCCCGTTGCGCTTGAGCGGTCTCAGCCGATCGGTCAGCAGCGCGCTGCGCCAATCTCGCGCGTACCCCACGCGCCGCGGAATCCCCGCCCGCCAAACGGCCCAGGCCGAGCGGAAGGAATTGGTGAGCATCACGGCAGTCGAGGCGCCGCTCGCGCGCAAGCTCGCGGTCAGATCACGCGCGGCCTGCTCTTCGCCGCTAGCAGAGCCGGGGCGTGCCGCCCCGGAATACGCCGAACCAGACCCCGTCGCGCGTGTGGCATCCCCGTGCGTATCGAATGCGTTGCGAGCCGCCCCGGAACGCGCCGACTTGTCGGGCCAAAAAATCAACTCATCATGCCAGCCACAGCCCTCGACGATCTCCCGCACATATCGCCGCAGCAAAAAACTGATTTTGCTCCCGGAAAAGTGGGCGCGCAAAGCCGCCAGCGTAGGCGAAGCCAGCACGACGTCGCCCATCCAATTCGGCAACACAACCAGTATGCCGCCGGCGTCGCCCGCCAGTTCATCACGGCGCCGCGGCAGCAGTTTGCCAATCATCGCCCGCTAGTGTAACCGCGTAACCCCAACGCAAAAACGGAGCAGAACCGGAGCCGCTGCGAAATGGATTCGCGTCCGCCGGGAGCATGCCTCATGCCGATTCCCCCAACAGGAACCGGGCACGCTCACGGCGAAGCATCTGAAACGGCGTCATGCACTTCACGTCGACGCCGATGCAGACATTCGGAATCTTGACCCGATGCACCGAGTTCTCGGGTTTCTCGTGCGTGACGACAACGCACCGGCCCGCCAGCGCCTGCGCCACTAGGTAATAGTCCGCGGTTTGGAGGAAGGTGTTTTTGGCGGCCGGGCTATAAGTCTCGTGCGCATTGACCCAGGCGGAACCGTCCCCAGGGCTGTTACCGCCGCCGAACCTGGTTTGAGGAAAAAATCGTTCGGCTGCGCGAGCGCCCAACGCGCCAGTTCGTCGTCGCCTCCCATGAGCTCGTCGCCGACTTTTTCAATACTGAAAACTTTGCCCGCTTCATGTTCGCGTACCAGCCAGTCCCAGAAAGCGGGGCACAAATCCATGCCATAATGCAGGTTCTTGGCGGCCATGAAGACGTTCGCGTCGAGCAAGTAGGCCATCAGAGTGCGACCCCCAGACTTTCCCCCAGTTCCCGGAAGGTGGTCATCTTCTTGAATCCCAGCAATTGGAAGGCCTCGGTGAATGGAGTGCGGCCCTCCCATGTGCTGGCGACTATGGCGCGCGCGAAGCGCTTACTGACGCGTACCGTGGTCGTGAGGTAGAAATCACCGCCGGCAGCGCGTGGCGTGCTCGTCAGACGCTCGACTTCGGCCTCATACTCGCGCCAGAAGCGGTCTTTCGGCATAGCGCCGACGTCGTAGATCCGGCGCAGGACGACAAGTGTACTCACCTTGAAGCGCCGCGCCAGGCGGTCCACCGTTTCGCGCAGCGGCTCGTTGCCGCGAAGCTCACGTCTGAGGATCGCTTGCGGCACGAGCAGCTCCGCCGCACCGCGATCCGAGCCCGAAGCGCCAGCGAGGGCGATAGCTCGCCGGCACCTTGCGGCCGCTTGTCGATATCGAACATCTTAAGTTTACCGCGGATCGCCGCGGCCGCACGCACCTCCGTCAGGCCGCCCGGCGGACATTTATCTTTTTGGGCGCTAATATCCTTCAATCTAATATCCATCGACTACCGTCCGCTGGCGGAGCCTTGGCCCCCTGTTGCCGTTCGGAAGGAGAACAGAAGCATGTTGCCGCGAAACTTCGCCGTCGCTCTGATCGTGCTCGCCGCCATGGCCGGACCGGGTCTGGCCGCCGGAACGCTCGGCGACCTCAACTGCGATGGCTCGGTCAACGTTTTCGATATCGACGCCTTCGTGCTGGCCCTGACCGATCCCGCCGCTTACGCCGCCGCCCAGCCCGATTGCGACCGGCTGTACGCCGACTGCAACTGCGATGGCGAGATCAATGTCTTCGACATCGACCCATTTGTGCTCTGCCTGGTATCCGGCGGCTGCGCGCCCTGCCCGCCGCCGCCGGGCATGGTGCTGATTCCGGCCGGCGAGTTCCAAATGGGCGATTCCTTCAGCGAAGCCATCGCGGACGAACTCCCGGTTCACGCGGTCTTCGTGGACGCGCTTTACATGGACGCCTGCGAAGTAACCAACCAGCAGTACGCCGAGGCCCTGAACTGGGCTCTGTCCCAGGGCGGCCTGATCGCGGTTGCGGACGGCGTGGTCTATCAACATGGCGCCGGAACCACTTACCCCTACTGCTCGACCAATTCCGCTCCCACCGGCCCGCCGCATTATGGCCAGTACAGCCGCATTACCTGGGACGGCAGCACGTTCAGCGCCGTCAGCGGCAAGGCGGATCACCCGATGGTCATGGTGAGCTGGTACGGCGCCGTCGCCTACTGCAACTGGCGCAGCGCCATGGCCGGCCAGCCGCTCAGCTATGACCTGTCCAACTGGACCTGCAATTTCAAGGTCCGCGGCTATCGTCTGCCGACCGAGGCCGAATGGGAAAAGGCGGCCCGCGGCGGCGCCCCCGGCCGGCGCTTTCCCTGGTCTGACCAGGACACCATCCAGCACACGCTCGCCAACTACTGGAGC
>JAGPEO010000363.1 GCA_018056925.1 Phycisphaerae bacterium | reverse complement strand
GGTCGGCGCGCTTCGCCGGCACCGTCAGCCAGCGTGCCAGCCAACGCGCGGTCTCGTGCGACAGCTCATCCGGACCATGGTAAATCTGTGCCAGGCCGGCGGCTTGCAGCTCGGCGGCCCATTCTTCACATTCCTGCCGTGCATCCGTGCACGGGGACAACTCCACGCGTCCCAACAGGCGACCTTCCTCCCGCCACTCCGTTGCGGCACAGGGAATCAGGACGACTTTCATAACCGCGGTTCCGTACCAGTCCGTGCGGATCCCTGCGCCGCACGTCGCAATTCAATTACCGCCGACCCCGGGTCAGCATGGCCAAAAATCGCCGAGCCGGCCACCAGCGTGTCTGCGCCCGCGGCCACAACCAGCGGGGCCGTCTTATTATCCACGCCCCCATCCACTTGAAGCCATTGATTCGCGTTCAGCCGCGCCGCAATGGCCTCAATCTTCGGTAGACACTCGCGCATGAACTCCTGCCCGCCAAATCCCGGCCAGACTGTCATAACCAGCACGAGGTCCACCAAGTCGAGAATGTCGAATATTCGCTCGGCCGGCGTGCCAGGATTCAGCGACACGCCAACTTTCACGCCTAAGTCACGAATCTGCTTAATCAGTTCGCGCGGCCGCTCAGCAACTTCAATATGAAACGTGATGCTGTCCGCACCGGCCTTGACGAACGCCGGCGCATACCGGCCCGGGTCGGTGATCATTAAATGAGCGTCGAGAAACATGCCCGTGTGCCGCCGGATGCTGGCGACCACCGGCACGCCCAGCGACAAATTCGGCACGAAGTGCCCATCCATGATGTCCAAGTGGAGCAGGTCGGCCCCGGCGCGCTCGACTACCGCGATCTGCTCCGCCAGGTAGCCGAAATCGGCGCTGAGCACCGACGGAGCGATGCGAATGGTTGTCATGCGCGGATTGCGTCGCTCACCTTCAGGCATCGTCGAGCACTTCAATCGTCTTAAACGGTTTGCCTTCCAGGAATTCGAGCGATGCCCCGCCGCCGGTGCTGATGTGCGACATGCGCTCCGCCAGCCCGGCCTGTTCGACGGCCGCCGCGCTGTCCCCGCCGCCGATGACCGTCACCGCGCCGCGATCGGTCGCCTCGGCAATGGCCCGCGCCAGCTCAAACGTGCCCTTCTCAAACGGCGGCGTCTCAAACGCGCCCACCGGACCATTCCACACGATCGTGCCCGCTTGCTGAATGTACTTGCGGAACAGTTCGATCGTCTTCGGCCCAATGTCCAGCCCCATCATGTCTGCCGGCAGGTCGCCCGCGATCACCTGCGTCGCAACACCGGCCTTCAGCTCCGCCGCGGCGACCGAGTCAACGGGCAGCACGATCTTGCCGCCGCCTTGCTCCAACAGGCTCTTTGCCAAATCCAGCTTGTCCCGCTCGCACAAGCTCTTGCCGACCGACTTGCCCTGCGCCGCCCAGAACGTGTACGTCATCGCCCCCCCGATAAGAATCTGATCCACTCGCTGCAGCAAATTCTTGATCACGCCGATCTTGTCGCTGACTTTCGCCCCGCCCAGTATCGCCACGAACGGCCGTTTCGGCGATTGCAGCGCCTGACCCAGGTACTGCAACTCCTTTTCCACCAGAAAACCCACCACCCGGTTGCCTTTGGGCGTCAGCAGCGGCACGTCGTACATGCTCACGTGCTGGCGATGGCACGTGCCGAACGCGTCGTTCACGTAAATCTCGCCGTGAGGCGCCAGCGCCTGGGCGAATTTCTGCCGCGCCGCTTCTTGCTCCGGCGTGAGTTTGCCGTCCGGGTTTTTCTTCTTCTTGTCGATGACCGTCTCGGCCTTATGAAAACGGAGATTCTCCAGCAACAACACTTCGCCGTCTTTCAGCCCTTGCACGGCCGCGTCCGCCTCCGGGCCGATACAGTCGCTCGCGAATTTGACGGGTCGTCCCAGGAGCTGCTCCATCTTGGCGGCAACCGGCCGCAGCGAAAACGCCTGGTCTTCAGCCGGGTTGCCGCTGGGCCGGCCCAGATGGCTAATTACGATCGCCCGGCCGCCGCCTTTGAGCACGTGCTGAAGTGTCGGCAGGAACATTCTGATCCGCCGGTCATCAGTTACATTGCGATTCTTATCGAGCGGGACGTTCAGGTCAGCCCGGATCAGAACGCGCCGCCCGGACACGTTGAGATCACGCACCGATTTCTTGTTCATCGCGCTTCTCCGCGCTGTTCTACCGGCAACAGCCGGCACAGCCCAAAAGGCAACACGGCCCATCCAGGGAACGGACGGGCCGCGTGAAACCTCATATCCTATTGTTTTGCGGGTCTAAATCAATCCATCCCGCTTTCCTATGTACTTCAGCAGGTCGACCACCCGGTTGGAATAGCCGTATTCGTTATCGTACCATCCCACCAGTTTGAAGAAGCGCGGATTCAGTTCCATTCCCGCGGTTGCGTCGTAAACGCATGAAAAAGCTGAACTTATGAAATCCGAGCTGACCACCGGCTCCTCGGTGTAGCCCAGGATGCCCTTCATCTTGCCTTCAGCGGCCGCCTTGAACACCGAGTTTATCTGGGACATAGATGTCTCTTTGGCGGTCCGGCAGGTCAGGTCCACGCACGAAACGTCGGGCGTCGGCACGCGGAAGGCCATGCCCGTGAGCTTGCCCTTAAGCTCTGGGATGCACAGCGTAACCGCTTTCGCCGCCCCGGTGCTGGCCGGAATGATGTTCTGCCCGGCGCCACGCCCGCCCCGCAGGTCTTTCTTCGAAGGCCCGTCCACGGTTGGCTGCGTGGCCGTCACCGCGTGGATGGTCGTCATCAAACCTTCTTCGAGCCCAAAGTTATCGTTGATCAGCTTGGCCATCGGGGCCAGGCAGTTGGTCGTGCAACTCGCGTTCGAGAGGATCGTGTCCGTCTGCGGGTTGTACTTCTCCTCGTTCACACCCAGGACGAACGTTGGAATGTCCTTGTCCTTTGCCGGAGCACTGATAACGACGCGCTTGGCCCCGGCCTTAAGGTGCTGGCTGGCGCCCTCGCGCGCCGTAAACAGGCCGGTCGACTCAACCACGTAATCGATTTTCAGGTCTTTCCACGGCAGCTTGGCCGGCTCTTTTTCGCCGTAGACCCGGATCTCCTTGCCGTCAACGCGCAGCGCCGTCTCCGTCGCCTCAACCTGCCCCGGCCACTTCCCGTGCGTCGAGTCGTACTTGAAGAGGTAAGCCAGCGAAGCCGGCGGGAACAGGTCGTTGACCGCGACAAACTCTAGCTGCGGGTCCTTGATGCCAGCTCGCATGACCAAGCGCCCGATTCGCCCAAACCCATTAATCGCGACACGAATCGCCATACGTCGCTCCTTCCGGCCCAATCAGGCCAGCGAAAATGAAGTTCAAAGTCCCAGCGGCCATGCCCGCTCCCGCCGCAGATAAGTAGCTTCCGCGCGCTGCGCGCGAATGTCAAGCCAGCCCGCGAGCGA
>JAGPEO010000362.1 GCA_018056925.1 Phycisphaerae bacterium | reverse complement strand
CCCAGCATCAACAACAGAATCAGCAGCGTCAGCATCACAGTACCATGATCGCAATGACGATAACCGCCCCGGCGGCGATCCCGGCGGCGTACCAGCGCAGCCGCCCATTCTCAGTTGCGCTGAGCACACGGTGGCCGCCGATGTTCAGCCAGGCTACAGCGGTATAGAAGAAGTCTATAAAGTCACGCCGATTAATTCGCGCCAGCGTCACAAACGGCCGGACCAGGGCGTGATCGTATACCCAGTCGAATCCCCACCCGCTGAACAGGAATGCGTGCACACCGGCCATGCCCGGCAACCGGTACAGGGCGTCGGCCCAGGCGCGCCGCCAGACGAACAGCGCGGCCGCCACGAGGATCCCCACGATCACCAGCGCGCCGGTTGCGAACTCCAGCCCGATTTGGAGCCCGCTGTGTCCTGACTCCGGCGGAGCCGGCAAAGCCGTCCTAAGGAAATCCGGAACATTGATGAAGCCGCCGCAGATTGCCAGCACGCCGAGGACGATTAACGGCGTCTGCATTCGCCAGCGGGGTTGCCGTGCGGGCTCGTGCTTTGCCGGGCCGAAGAACGTCAGGAATACCATTCGCCCCGTGTAGATGGCTGTCAATAGCGATCCCACGAATCCCGCGAGCCAGAACAGAACATTGCCGCGCGGCAGTGTAAACGCTTCAAACAGGATCAAGTCCTTGCTGTAGAACCCGGCGCTGATCAGGGGAAACGCCGAAAGTGCTAGCCCGCCCGCCAAGAAAGTCCAGAACGTCACCGGCATGCGCCGCCGCAAGCCGCCCATGGCGAACATGTTGTGCTCGTGATGCATCGCCAGAATCACCACGCCGGCCGCAAGAAACAGCAGAGATTTGAAAAACGCGTGCGTCATGAAGTGGAAAATCGCGGCCGTCCACGCCCCCACGCCCAACGCCAGGAACATGTACCCAATCTGGCTGATAGTCGAATACGCCAGGACGCGCTTGATGTCTCTCTGCACCAGAGCCGCACAGGCCGCCAGCAGCAGCGTGAGTGCCCCAACCAGCGCCACAAACCACTGCACCAGCGGCGAAAGTGTGAAGATGACGTGCATGCGGGCAATCAGGTACACGCCCGCCGTCACCATCGTCGCGGCGTGAATCAGCGCGCTCACCGGCGAGGGACCGGCCATCGCGTCCGGCAACCAGGTCTGCAGCGGCAACTGTGCCGATTTCCCCACCGCGCCACCCAACAGCAGCGCCGCCGCGGCCGCCGCTACGGCCGAGCCGGCCGGCCACTGCTGCGCCGCCCGGGTCAGCACTTCCGGAATGTCGAGCGTACCAAGGCGGCTGAATAGCAGGAACAAGCCGATTGCAAAGGCGGTGTCCCCGACGCGCGTGACTATAAAGGCCTTGTTCGCGGCGCGGACGTTATTCTCGTCCTTATACCAGAACCCGATCAACAGGTAGCTGCACAGTCCGACCCCTTCCCAGCCCAGGAACAGCACCAGCAAATCGCGGGCCAGCACCAGGAAGAGCATCGAGCTGATAAACAGGTCCATGTAGGCGAAATACCGCGAATAGCCCTCCTCGCCCTCCATGAACTCGGATGAGTACAGCAGTATTAGGGAACCGACCCACGTCACGACCAACATCATGACGATGGACAGCGCGTCCAGGTGCAGCGCGAACTGGGGCATAAAATCCGCCCCGGTTACCGGCATCCACGTCCACAATACCTGCGTGTAGGAGTGCCCGGCAGGCGGGGATGCGCCGAACGTTATTGCTATGAGGGCCGCGATTACCGCCGCGCCCGCGGGCAATCCGACGCCGAGCGCGCTGACCGCAGCCCGCGGCATTCGTGCCCCGCCCAATGCGAGCAGCACAAAGGCCGCCAGCGGCAGAACCGGAACCAGCCACAGCAGCCCGAGCATCCTATCCTCTCATCCGGCTGACCACGTCAGAGTCCACCGTGCCAAACCGATGCACCATTTGCAGTACTAGCGCCAGTCCAACCGCCACTTCCGCCGCAGCCATCGACAGTATGAAAAGGAACATCACCTGCCCGTCCACCTGCTGCCAGCGCGCCCCCGCGACAATGAAGGCTAGCCCGGCCGCGTTCAGCATGATTTCGATCGATAGCAGCACGAAGATTATGTTGCGCCGCAGTAGCACCCCCGCCAGGCCGAGGGCAAAGAGGACCCCCGCCAGCAGCAGGGCCAACTCAAGCGGAACGGTCGCCATCTGTCTCTCCCTCAGGCTCGCCGGGCTGTTTGGGCCGGCCCAGGTAATAAGCCCCTACCAAGCCCGCCAGCAGCAGCAGTGCGGCCAATTCCACGCCTATCAAGTAAGGGCCGAATAGCGCCTCGCCCAGCTCCTGCGGACTGATGGCGGCGGGCCCCGTCCGCCCCGGCGCTCCGCGCACCAGCATGTAAATGAACTCACCCAGTAGCACCAATCCCAGTACTGCCGGGCCGACGTATGTCAGCGGCCGCTGCAGGTGGCGGTCCACTTCGGCTGGGCGCACAACCACATTGCCCAATATCATCACCACAAACAGAAATAGTACGATAATCGCGCCGGCATAGATGATCACTTCGAGCGCTGCGATGAATGGCGCCCCGATGACATAAAACAGCAGAGCAACTGCCAGCAACGACACCACCAGGTATAGCAAGGCGTGGACTGGATTACGGCGCGTAATCGCCATAAAAGTGGCGATAACCGCCACGATGCCCGCGATGTAGAAAGCTACTTCCATGCCAACTCCGCGCTTGTCTGCCAGCTTAAGGCAACAAGCTGCGCACGTCCACCGGCGGCTTCTCTCGCTCCGCCTGCCCCTTGTCTTTGCCTCCGATCGCCACGCCGGCCACGCGCCAGAAGCTGTAGCCTGGGTACTTGCCGACGCCGCTGATCAACAGGTCCTCCTTTTCGTAAACCATCGCCGCCCGCTGGTATTCGGACATCTCAAAATCGGGCGTAAGCTGAATGGCGTAAGTCGGACACGCCTCCTCACAGAACCCGCAGAAAATGCAACGCGAAAAGTTAATGCGGAACCACTCCGGATAGCGCCGGCCCGTTTCGTCCGTGGTCGCCTGCAGCGCAATGCAGTCCACCGGACAGACCACGGAGCACAAATAACACGCCACGCAGCGCTCACCGCCGTCGGGGTCGCGCGACAAGATGATCCGGCCGCGCCAACGGGGCGGCAGCGGGGCCTTCTGTTCGGGGTACTGAATAGTCGCGCGCCGCCCGAACATGTGCAGGAAAACGCCCCACATCGACTGTGGTATGCTCCACATTGACCGCAGTACGCTTAGCATGCTCTAATTGCCCCTGGCGACTACGATGGCGCCCGTCACCAGCAGATTCAATAGACTTAAAGGCAGCATCAGCTTCCACGCAAAGGCCATGAGCTGGTCGTAGCGCGGCCGCGGCAGCGACGCGCGCACCAGAATAAATACGCACAATCCGATCAGCGTCTTGATAATGAACCAGACGATCGGCGGCAGCCACGGACCCAGCCAGCCGCCGAAGAACAGCG
>JAGPEO010000050.1:13731-15654 GCA_018056925.1 Phycisphaerae bacterium | reverse complement strand
AATACCCACCGCGAGCGCGTGCCTGGCCGCCGTACTGTAACCTCTGCGACGCGATATGGTGTCGTCCAACACGTCCAGTACCAGCGCCGTGGTCCAAGCGCCAACGGGAACGTCCGTGAGTGCCGCATGCAAAGGGTGACCAAACCAGGTACCGTGCAGGAAGTCGCCTGCTTTCTTCCCCACCGGCCCGCCGGCGTCGAAGGTCTTCTTGAGCGCCGCTTCGAGAGGGTCACCGACGCGGTCCAGCCAGTCCTGGCGTTCGACTGTTCCAAATATTCGATCCCAAAATCTGCTCATCAACTTTCTCATGACCGTCTCCTCGAAAACGCGGGTTCTGCCGGCGCCACGCATGATGTTATCGGCAAACCGTTTACAAGTTGTGTAAACACCTGGACTTGCGCGCTATTCAGAGTCGTGTCCACAAAAAAAGCTTTGACATTTCAGTCGCTTCAGGTACTTTGCATGCAGATTCAAAGTTTCTTCAGGCAGAATCGGCCGGCGCGTTCCACGTGCGCAGAACATCGGGTTATGGCCTCGGCCTTATGGCGGTTATGTCGCCGCGCGTATTCAGCCGCGGCAAAGGAGCCTCTTATGAACCGGATCGCCCTGTTCGCAATTCCGCTCACGCTCGCGTTGGTCTTTGGCTGTCCGCCAAGGGGCGGCGACGAGAACTTAAACCAGAATGAAAACGCAAACGACAACGCCGTAAACGACAACTCGGCAGCCAACGTCAACAACGCCGCTGACGAGAATGCGAACGTGAATTTTGCTGTCGAAAACGACAATGAGAGCGAAAGCGGATATGTAGCCGCGCTCGCGCCTGCGGTCTGGCGCCGCACGTCCTCCCAGTCGATGCGCGGCGGCGGCCAAACCGATCTTGATTACCTGGTCTTGAATGACGATTCCACTGCCGATCTGCACTTTCGACATCCGGACCTCGGCTTTCTGCTCTGTTACGACGGCCTGTTCATGACGACTCCGGGTGTCGTCCTGCTGTACGTAAGCGATCTCTTGCCCGGCGGCCTGATGGCCCAATACGAACTCTTGGATGACAACACCCTTCGCTTGTTCTCGCCCGAAGGACAGTCCCTGGAGTTCGAGCGTGTCGCGGAGCTACCCGACGAATATCGCTGCCAGGATGTGACGGTCGTGAACACCTTCGACGAACTGCCGAGTCCGCAAGACCAAACCGGCTTGGCCTACGACGGTACGCATTTCTGGTATACGCATTGGGGTTCTGGAGCCGCGGAACTTCAGCCGATCGACCGAACCACCGGCGAGGCAGAGGCCCCGATTGCCGCTCCGACGCCGCCCTACGTGCATGCCTGCCAGGGCACGCACTTCTGGTTCTGTTCGGGGGCGACTCAAATCGCCGTCCGGCGATCCCCGGACGGCGCGCCGCAGGATGAGGTGGATACAAATGCGGACCTCGGTACGCCCACTGAAATAGATGTGCTGACGTACGACTCCGACGCCCATCGTCTCTGGCTGTACGGGCGGGCCGCCGCCACAGGCACGTACCGCCTGCTAAGTGTCGAAAGTGACGCCGAGCCCGATGTACTTGCTGACGTCTATCCGCTCGACATTGACATGGCCGCCATGGCTTGGCATGACGGCCTCCTCTGGATACTGCTGGATACCAATCCGCCGGTCGTCATTACCTTCGATCCCGAATCGCTTACCTGCCCGAACACCTATGCCCTACCCCCCGGCGAGACGAATTGGTTCGGTCTGGCATGGGCCGGCGATTCGCTCTACTTGATCGGTAAAGAAGCCGGGGACGGTGTGCTCCTGCAAGCGCAGGTGTCGCCGTAGCCCGGAAATCTGCGGCTCGTTCGGTGAAAGAGGAAGATTACGGCTTCGGTTTCGGGGCCGTTTTCTTCGCGCCGTCGCCCCGTTTGGGCGCTGCAGTGGCCGGCTTGG
>JAGPEO010000050.1:2124-13631 GCA_018056925.1 Phycisphaerae bacterium | reverse complement strand
AGCACCTGGCCAACCAGCAGGTGGTTCGGGTCGATCCCCGGATTTGCGTCGCGGATCTTAGTCCAGTACTTGCCGTCGCCGTATTGCTGCCGCGCGATGTATGTCAGCGTATCCGACTCTTGGACGGTGTAGCGCATCGGCTCGGGCTTCGGCTTGGCGGCATCGCGGATGCGCGCCGCCGGCTCCTCCCGCATACTGTCCGGCGAGCGCGGCGGCACGGCGACTCCCGGAGTCGCGGGCGGCGTGGCCGCGGGTTCCGGCTGGGTCACCGGGCTCAACGAGGTGCTCGGATCGGGCGTAAGCGGCACGGCGCGCGGCAACGGACCGACGCGCAGCGGCTGCCCGGGCTGCGGCTCGAGGGTGGCCACCGGTTGAGAAGCGCTCGCACGCTCCGGTCCCGAGGTCATGAAGCCACCGGCCTCCGCCTCAGGCCATCGGACCGGCTGGGACGCGGGGGTCTCGGGTGGCAGTTCTCCGGCCGGGGGGCGCGCCGCCACAATGGGCGGCTCGGCCGGCGGCGTCACCACGGTTCGCTGATCGGAGGCCACCGGCGGCAGCAACGTCCGTTGGGGGCTGGTGGTTGCCACCGGGGGCTGACCTTTCGTCGCAAGGCGTTCAGTCGGGCGAGGCGTGGACGGCGGCGCCGGCCGCGTCAGCCGCGGTTTATCGCTGGTCTTGGTTGCAGACGGGCGGGGCGAACTTCTTTGAGCATCGGAAGCCGCCGTTGCGTCCGACTTACTCTCGGGCTGCCCGGCAGGAACGTTCCAAGGAATGCTGGCGGTCTGCCCGTTATCGCTGCCCTTGTTGAACAAGAAAATCAGCGCCGCGATGATCACAAATACCCCGGCGACCAATCCGACTTTCACTTCCGTGCGCATCCGACTGTCCCTGTAAAAATGGCGGTCCGACCGCGTCGCTCGCCACGGCCGGACCGCATTATACCTTCGGCCTATGCAACGTATAGCACGGCCGGAGCTTAACTTACGCCGGAAGCGGCGCCCGTTCAGTTGCCGGCTTTGGCCGCGCTTCCGTCCGCACGCCCAGCATCAGCAGCGGGGCGGCGATAGCAATGGACGAATAGGAACCCGCGAGCGTACCGACCAACAGGCAGTAATTGAAGCCGCGGATGCTGCTTCCGCCGAAGATGTACATCACGAGCACGACCATCCAGACGGTGATCGAGGTCAAGATGGTGCGCGACAACGTCTGGTTGATGGCGTCGTTAATGACCTGCGGCGTGATACGTCCGAGCCGCCCACGCATTTCGCGGATGCGATCGAATACCACGATGGTGTCGTTCACGGAATAGCCGATGATCGTGAGCAGCGCCGCCACCGTCGTCATGTTGATTTTGAAGTCTTCAATCAGCAGCGAGCGGCCAATGCTGGACAGGAACCCGGCCAGCCCCGCGGGGACTACTGCAGGCGGGTTAATGATCCACCCCGCCACGCCCAGGGCCGCCACGGCAATCAGCACGTCGTGCACCAACGCCACCACGGCCGCCACGCCGAAGCGCACCTGCCCGAACCGGAACCACAGGAAAGCGATCATCATGCACCACGAGAGCACCACGGCCAGAATGGCCTGAGTGCTGGCGCGTTGCGCGATTTGAGGCTTGAACAACGAGACCTTGCGCAGCGACTGTTCGTTATCCAAGGCCGTCTGGGCCAGGTCCAGTTCCTTCTTGGCCAGTTCGTTTTCCCAGTGGGCGGGATCGTCGGCGTAACGAATGTGATCGTCGGCGACCACGACCACCACGCTGGAATACAGCGTGTCGCCCGTGTCGCTCTTGCCGGCCGGCTCTACGCCGATCACCTTGACACGGCGGTATGGGAAGTCCTGGTAACCGGGCTGCAGTCGCATGCTTCGCAGCCGGTCCACCAGCCCGCCCGGAACGTCCTCTGTCACGCTCTGCGGAGGGTCGAGGTTGGTGAAGTACATCGCCGCGCCGCCGAGGTAGTCGGTTAGGGCCTCAGCCGTCATGCCGCCCGGAAAAGCCGGGGTCAAAATTACGTTGTCGAGCCGGCGATCGGTGACCGGGAAGGGCTTACCGTTGGCGTCTCCGACGAACTTGTAGCTGACGCGTGCCTGTCGCTGCAGCCGGTCGCCCAGTGCCTCTTCCAGCGCCCACTGCACCAGCCTCCGGTTCTTCTCGGTGGTCGTAACGTTCCAGAAGCGTCCCCTTTCGGTTGTGAAGCCGGCTTCGGTAACCAAGTTGACCGATGAACTGGCGATATCGGCCCCGGAATTGCGCGTCGTAGTGCTCAAGCCGCGCACGAACGTGGTGAATTCCTCAGCCGCGACCGTGCCGCTGGCCCGCAACAGCACGGCGTTCTCTTCCGTGTGATCATCGACGCCGCCGCGCATCAGCCAGCCCTGATCCTCCAACGGTTCGGTCACCAGTGCCGCCAGGCGATTGTTCGGAATACCGGGCGCCCGCAGCCGGAACAGGTTCGGCGTGCCGCTGACCGGCTCGACCGTGGCCTCGGCCAGCTTTGAAGCATCATCCCTAATGATTTCGCCCACCTGAACCAGCCTGGCCCGAATCACCCGGTCGTCGAGCGGGTCGTCCGGATTCTGCTTGACGTCAATCTCCGCGCTGACACCGCCCTGGAACTCGACGTCCAGGTAGTCACGCTTGCCGCGCGACAGGAACAGAACCAGGCCCACCACCACCACGCAGAGCGACGCCGGGATGCAGATCTTTCTCATCCCGTACCAATCAATCTTCGGCACGCCGATCAGCTTCAGCATTCTGATTTCTTTCAGCCAGCCGTACTTGATCAGGATGGCGAAGACCGTGCGCGTCACGAACAGCGACGTGAACAAGCTGATCGCAATACCCCAGCCCAGTGTCAGGCCGAAGCCCTTGATCTCTTCGCTGCCCACATAGTAGATGATCACGCAGGTCAGGATGGTCGTCAGGTTCGAGTCCAGAATCACCGAGAAGGCCTTCTCGTACCCGTTCTTGACGATCAATCGCAGCGAGGAGCCGCGCTCCTTCTCCTCCCGCATACGTTCGAAGATCAGCACGTTCGCGTCCACGCTCATGCCGACCGTCAAAACCAAACCGGCGATTCCTGGCAGCGTTAACCGCGCTTGCAGCATCGCCATCACTGCCAGCACGACCACGACGTTCATCAACATGGCCCCGGAGGCGATCAGACCGCCGACCATGTAATAGATGGACATGAACAGCGCTACGGCACATACGCCGATCACGCCGGCCCGGAAGGCCATGTCGCGGTTGGTCGCGCCCAGGCTGGAGCCGATGGTACGTTCAGAGATCGGCGTATCCTTGAGCCGCGCCGGCAGCGAGCCGGCCTGCATGGTCTGCACCAGGTACGACGCCTTCTCATAGCTGAAGCCGCCTGGAGACGTAATCTGACCTTGCGTGCTGATCTTGCTCTGAATGTTCGGCGCAGAGTAGGCCACATTATCGACCAGAATACAGAGCGGCCGCTCAATGTTGGCCCGGGTTAGCTGCTCGAAGCGGTAGCCGCCCACCACGTCCAACTCAAAGTGAACCGCCAGGCCGCCGCTGCGCGGATCGGGCTCCGCCCGGGCGTTTACCAGGCGCCAAGTGTTATCCGCCAGCAGGCCGTGCTCAGCCCCCAACTTGGCCAAAACGTAGAAGTCTTTGCCCAGTTTCTCCGCGACATAACGCGACGTCCTTGGATCGAAAGTCTCGACGTCGGCCGCCGACTTCAGATCGAAGAAATTGATGGGGCTGTCGATTCGGAACCAGCCGTATTCGTCGCCCGCGGCCGGCTCGCGCCCGCGCTGCTGCAACTGCTGCCGGTAACGGTCGAACTTGGTCGGGTTGGAGGGGTCCGGTTCTGCCAGAATGCGGAATTCCAGCACGCCCGCCCCGCGCAGCAGTCGCTGCAAATCCTGCGGGCCGTCCAGGTAGCCGCGGTTCTTGTGCCACACGGAATACGTGGCCAGCACGCGGTCGATCTTGTCCGCCAGCTCAGGGTGCTTGTCCTTAATTTGCTGGATGCTGTTCGCACGCATCTGCGAACCCTCATCCATTTCCAGCGTCTGCTGGAACAGGTCGGCATCGATATTCGTCGCCATGAACGCGTCGACCGCGTCCTCTAGCGCGTCTTCCGCGTCCCGCAAGGCCGACTGGAGATCCTCCATCGTCTTGACCGGCGCACTGGCCGGGGCGCTGGCCGGTTCATTTGTCGCCACTTCGTCCGGCGGGTTCTCCGCCGACTGCGTCTGGGCCGCTTCAACCGGCCCGAGGCGATAAGCTTCCAGCGCCGCGGTGTACGTGTCATAGGCCGCAGCCGCCTGGTTCAGCCGCGCCAAGCGTTCCTCCGAGCCGCGCGCCAACGTCTGTATGGCGGCCTCTCGCTCGGCGCCTGTTTGCTGCAATGCATTTTCGAGCTCGCCTCGCGTAATCGCTGCCGAAAACAGGTCCTTCAGCGCGTCCGCGTAATCCTTGCGAAGCTGCTGTGCCTGCGCCGGCGGCAGCGGCATCTGGACTTCGAGGCGGTTGCGGCCCATGACGCGCCAGGCCAGGTCGTACACGCCCTGCGGATCGACGCGCTTCTGAAGCTGTTGCTTGACTTCCTCGGCGAGGTTTGGATTGCCCTCCATCCCCTTGTCATCAATTTCGTAAATCAACGAGACGCCGCCCGCAATGTCCAACCCCGGGCGAAGGGTGTTTTTCGGGTTACGAATCAGCGCGGCCGCAGCGACCAGCACCACCAAAATGATCAGGACGCGCTGACCAACGTTCTTTTCCCACATGGAAATTCCTTTACGAACTTTGAATGGACTATGTAGGCCAGTAAATCGAACCAAAACCCGCCGTCGCGGGGCTCTACGTGCTGCCTTCCCCATCCGCCGGCGACGATTCGCCGGGCATCAACACGGAGGACCGGTTCGTTTCAGAACGGTGACCAACGCGGGATCAAGCACCGGCCGCGCTAGGAAATCGGGCGGGACATCGGCGAGCACCGGCGGTAGATACCCGTCAGCTCGCCAGGGCGGTAATAGCTCGCCCCACGCGGAATGGGGAACCGGACCCGCATTCAACGGACCGCAAGCGATGGCTCCCGCAAGCGGCCCGGCAGATTCGGCCTGCATCGCCCAGTCCAAGTGCCAGGGCCGTCGCGCGGGTACCGCGTCTGGCCAAGGCGCCGTCCAGGCCGGCGTCTGGGGTTTGGAATGCGCGGGGTCGGCAGGACCGGACGCGGGGTACTCGGCCGAGTCGCCGCGCTGATCATTTGCGGGCTCGGAGGCCGGCACCGCCGGAACGGCTGAACCGGACGCCGCGTCGCTTGATGAATCGGCGACGGGATCGCAGTTCTTCGGGCCTGGCAGCAGATGCGAACAAAGCCCCCCCTCGGCCGCCATCAGCAGAACCAAGCCCGCACCGGCGCAGATACTCCAGAACCTGTCCGCCCATAAGCGCAGCATTCGGCTAATCTTACCGCGATTTCGGATACATGCCAACAGCCCGTAAAACGTCGCGCGCCTTCATGGCACGCCCGGTGACGCCTGTGCCCGGCTGTGCTATGCTGCGCAGAATGCCTGCGGACACTATGGCGAATCAGGCACGCCGGAGCCGGAATGGACCGTCTGCCCGCGCCTGGCTGGCGGGCGTTCTAAATCTGCTTGTACCGGGGCTGGGAATCATCTACCTGGGCCGCGCCTGGACCGGCCTGATCGTCGGGCTGATCTTCGCCGCTTTTGCCAACCTCGCGCTCTGGGCGGTATTGCTAATTCCGGACGATCTGCCGGATTGGGGACCGCCATTGGCACTCGGGCTGGCCGCGGGAGCCTACGTAGGCTGCCAAGTTAACTTCGTAAAGTCATCCCGCGACCGCCAAAAGCGCGAGCAGGAGGCGGTTCGCCGCAGCGCCCTGGCAGCAGTCGGGCAGGCGCTGGAATGCGGCGATTTCAACGCGGCCCAAGCCGCACTGGAGCCTGTCCGCCATCTGGCATCGCAAGACCTGCTGGTCGCCTACCGGCTGGCCCAGGTGCTCACCGGTCTGGGCGATGCGCAGGCGGCCTGGGCGGCCTGGCGACAGGTCAAAACTCTAGACCGCCATCGTATTTATCGGGACGAATGGCAGACAGACGCAAGCGAGGCGCTACACTCTTTTGCTGCAGCCGCCCAGCAGGCGCCGCCGTCAGCCCACCAATGTGATTTGCGTCGTTTTCTCGGTCGATAATAACCGAGCAGCAGCCACGCGGCTTGCTGGTGTGTGCCGCGGCATCTAGAATCAAACGCCGGGTGTGGTCCTGTAAGGTGACCGATCCGGAGAGGGGCACGCCGGGTCAGCGGGCGACCCTGCTGCTGACAAGGAGATTCTTGCGGATGTTCGAACGATTTACGGACCGCGCGCGGAAGGTGATGGCGCTGGCCAACCAGGAGGCCCAGCGGTTCAACCACGAATACATCGGCACGGAGCATATCCTGCTCGGGCTGGTTAAGGAGGGCTCGGGCGTCGGGGCCAACGTGCTGAAGAACCTGGGCGTCGACCTGCGTAAGGTACGCCTCGAGGTCGAAAAACTCGTCAAAAGCGGCCCCGAGATGGTCACCATGGGCAAGCTGCCCCAAACGCCGCGGGCCAAGCGCGTCATCGAATACGCCATCGAGGAAGCCCGCAACCTTAACCACAACTATGTGGGCACCGAACACCTGCTGCTCGGCCTGCTGCGCGAGCAGGACGGCGTCGCCGCCCAGGTCCTGATGAATCTGGGCCTGCGGCTCGAGGACGTGCGCGAGGAAGTACTGAACCTCCTTGGTGCGGGCGTCGAGTCCGAGGAAAGCGCCGCCGCCAGCACGCCCAGCGACGCCCCGAAAAAGGGTAAGAGCAAAACCCCGGCCCTCGATTCCTTCGGCCGCGACCTGACCGACCTGGCCCGCGAGGGCAAGCTCGACCCGGTCATCGGGCGTACGGACGAGATCGAACGCGTGATCACTGTCCTGTGCCGCCGTATGAAAAACAACCCGGTGCTACTGGGCGAGGCGGGCGTGGGCAAGACCGCCATTGTCGAAGGCCTGGCGCAGAAGATCGTCCGTCATCAGGTGCCCGAAATTCTGCACGACCGGCGGATCGTGGTGCTCGACCTGGCGATGATGGTCGCCGGCACCAAGTACCGCGGCCAGTTCGAAGAGCGCATTAAGGCGGTCATGAACGAGGTTCGCCGGGCGCGTAATGTGATCCTGTTCATCGACGAGCTGCACACGCTGGTCGGCGCCGGCGGCGCGGAAGGCGCCATTGACGCTTCCAACGTGCTGAAGCCGGCCCTGTCGCGCGGCGAAATCCAGTGCATCGGCGCCACGACCTTCGATGAGTTCCGCAAGTACATCGAAAAGGACGCGGCCCTCGCACGGCGCTTCCAGCCGATCCACGTGGACGAGCCGACCACCGAGCACACGCTCGAAATCCTCAAGGGCCTGCGCGACCGCTACGAGGCTCACCACCGCGTTCACATTACAGACGGCGCCCTGGCCCAGGCCACCGAGCTGTCGCATCGTTACATCACCGGCCGCGTGCTGCCTGACAAGGCCATCGACGTGATCGACGAGGCCGGGGCCCGCATTCGCATCCAGAGCATGACCATGCCGCCTGATCTGGCCGAGGTCGAGCGCGATATCGAGCGTCTGACCAGCGAAAAGGACGAGGCGGTCAAGAACGCGGATTACGAGCGAGCGGCCGAGCTGCGCGACAAGTGCGAGCAGCTCCGCGCCAAGAAGGAGGAAATCCAGCGTGACTGGAAGAACCGCTCGAAGGAAGTCGACGGCGTCGTGGATGAGGACGTCATCGCCGAAGTCGTCAGCAAGATGACCGGCATCCCGCTGACCCGCCTCGAAAAGGAAGAGGCCAGCCGCCTGCTGGAGCTCGAAACCGAGCTGCACAAGAAGGTCATCAGCCAGGACGAGGCCATCAGCGCCATCGCCCGCAGCGTACGCCGCAGCCGCAGCGGCCTGAAGGACCCGAACCGCCCGATGGGCTCGTTCGTCTTCCTCGGCCCGTCCGGCGTCGGCAAGACGCTGCTGGCCAAGAGCCTGGCGGAGTTCATGTTCGGCGACGACGAGGCGCTGATCGTGATCGACATGTCCGAGTACATGGAGAAACACAACGTCAGCCGCCTGATCGGCGCTCCGCCCGGCTACGTCGGCTATGAAGAGGGCGGGCAGCTCACCGAGCGCGTCCGCCGCCGCCCGTACGCGGTGGTCCTGCTCGACGAAATCGAGAAGGCGCACCCCGACGTGTTCAACATGCTGCTGCAGATCATGGAGGAAGGCCGCCTGACCGACTCCTTCGGCCGGCACGTGGACTTCAAGAACATCATCATCATCATGACCAGCAACATCGGGGCCGAGCGCATCATGAGCCAGGACCCGTTCGGCTTCATGAAGCGCGATGAAGAGCTGAACTACGAGAAGATGAAGGCCATGTTGATGAGCGAATTGGAGCGGCATTTCCGCCCCGAGTTCATCAACCGCCTCGATGAGGTCGTGGTGTTCCACAAGCTCACGCACGACGACCTGATCAACATTCTCGACCTCGAACTGGGCAAAGTGAACGCCCGGCTGAAGGAGCACGGCCTCAAGCTGATCCTGACGCCCGAGGCCAAGGAGTTCATGCTCGAGAAAGGCACGGACGAAAAGTTCGGCGCCCGGCCGTTACGGCGGGCCATCTCGACCCACATCGAGGACCCGCTGAGCGAGGACCTGCTCCGCGCGAAGTACGCCGGCAAGAACATCATTCGGGTGAAGGTTGAAGGCGAAGATGACGACCGCAAGTTCGTCTTCGAAGGCGACACGGTCGAGCCGGAGACCAAATCCCCCGAACCCGCCGCCACCGCGGCCGAGGCGACGTAAGCGCGCCGGCGGCCGAGGCGACGTAACGCGGCTCTGCCGCCCAACCATCAGTCATTCCGAACAGCCCGTCGGCCAACGCCGCCGGGCTGTTCTGCTCTATGGCACAAGCCGGCCCGGCCTAAGCGTGCCACTGCTTGAAACCGCAGCTTCAAGCAGTGCCGACGGGTGCGTGCCGGCCGCCGCCATTTCAATCAGTGCCGGCTGTCGCAGACCGCGCGATGCGCAGCATTTCACGGCCGCGCCCGACCTGCGCAAGTACCTCTCATGCTGGTGTTGCGGACGCGGCGAACTTTCCCACATTCCCACGTTCCCACTTTCCCACACTCGTGCCGGTGTGCCACTGCTTGAAGAGGATTTCGCATGAAGCCTCATCAGCCGGCCTTGCCTCGACACAAAAGGCGCGCCTGGTAGATCGCGATCTTTGCAGCGACCCAGCGTTGCACGCGGTCCAAACGGCCCCGTGGCGGCCAAAAGCCTGGTCGCAGTTCGCATCCGCCAGAACCAATGGCCCCGCGCCCGCGGCAAATTCGCGGGCCACTTTGGCTTCACCCTCATTTAGCGGCCGCACTGAAAAGCGCAAAATTCGGCCGTCTATGGCGGCCAGCGAATGCAGTTATAGCCCCTGGCGAACCCACCCGCCCCCCAGCCCACGCGGCCATCTGGATCACGCGAGTAAGCTCCGATCGGCGGCCCCTTGCCGTCCACGAACGACACTGGCGCCGGAGCGACTTGACGCGCGGGATACGGCTGCAACGCGGCCATCAAGGCTTGCACGCGCGCGCTCTTCATCCGGCGACAGAACTGGGACACCGAGGACAGTTGCGGGGACGGTACAATTTGCTATTACGATTCCGCTCGCACGCCCGGCCCAAGGGCCGGTCGTGCCAGACGGTCCACAGGTACATCTTGACGATCTGCGCGTCGGTGTACCGCGGCCGCCGGCCGGAACGCGGCACGCGACCGTCCGCTGAACGCAGCGCACGGCTCAATGCCCGCCAGACAGTCCATACTTGCTCCTTATGACTGTCTCTAGAACCAAAGGCAAGTATGGACCATTAAAGGACTTAGCGCAAGGTGCGCGCTCCCGGGCGCGAAATCCTCATCATCGGCGGCGTGTACTGCTACGAATCGAGCCCGACGCTGACCAACTGCACGATCAGCGGCAACACGGCTTCCGACTACGGCGGCGGCGGCGTGTGCTGCGACGATTCGAGCCCGACGCTGATAAACTGCACGATCAGCGGCAACACGGCTGCCAAGCGTCGATACGGGGACGAGCGTCGATACGGGGACGCAGCTAGTTTTTGCGCCGATGCGGTTGCCTTCGCTGATAGCTCCTGCCTTTTGCCCACTCCCCGCCACCGGCGCGCAACCACGCACAATCCGCTGAATTCCGGCTGAAGGTGGACGGCTTTCTCGGCCACACCCCGCCATTGGCGCGCACACACGCGTAATCCAAGCAGTCTGGCTGGAAGCTGACAGCCGACAGCTGATAGCTTTATAGAATCTCTAGCACAACCGCGCCCCCAGGCGCAGGAAGGACCCACTGTGCATGCGTCTGCATCTAGCATTTGGATTTTGCCTTCTGCACTCGGCACTGCGCTGCCCGCCGCACGCGCCACGCCCGCTGATAGCCGAGAGCGGAAAGCTGACTGCTTCGCCCCAGTTATCGGCACTTTGCCAAAACCGAGCGCGCATACCTTGGCAATCTGGCAACCTGCCCCTGGCGCAAACCAAACGCCGCTTTTATCGGCCAAACCGGCAACCCCTTGGCAATCTGGCAAACTGGCATTCCGGCCCCCGCGCCCTTATCACCCTATCACCTCATCACTTTATCACCCTTATCCCTCGGCCTGGCCGCCCTAACCCTGCTGTCTCAGAGCATCACCCGCCGGTTGTAGATGTACCACTCAACCACCAGAATCAGCAGCGCCGCGCCGACGAACCAGCGCCAAATCTCCGGCGTGCTGGTGCTTATGGCCTGCCCCGCCTTGATCTGCGGCGTGCCCAGGTCCTCGGCCGCTCGCGGCCGGATGTCGCTTTCCCAGGCATCTTCGAGATTGACGGCGTACGCGTCGGTGTGGTCCTTCCCCTCGCGTTCATACGTGACCTTGTACACGCCCACTTGCTGCGTGCCGCCGTAGTACGTCGTTCCGCCTACGTCGGGCCGGATGGTCTGCCGCACGCCGTCGGGCCGCGTGAGCTCGGCCTGAGCGACGCCTTCGGGCAACGCGATGCGCAGGGTGTCGCCCGGCTGAACGTGCGCCTGTTGGCCGGCGTCCGCCCCGCCCAAATAGCGAATGGCGTTGTACGCAAACACCGGGAAACTCGGCTTCTGCCACCAGGTGCTGTCTTCGACCGCGAAGGACAGAATCAGGTAATGCCGCCCGTCGCGCGCATAACGCGCCAGCGCCGGCCCGCGCGGGCCCTCGATCAGCGCCTCGGCCTCGGCCGGCATCTTCAACACCGCATCTTTGCCGACATAGACAAAATCGAGTCCCACGTGCCGCAGCACCGGATGGCTTTCATCCCACCACACCAGCGAATGCAAATCCTCCAACTGCTCGCCGAGTTCGATGCCCTCAACCTCCGGGACCGCCCCGATGAACATGTAATTGCCGAACGGCAGCTCCTTCACGCTGCACTTGTCGAA
>JAGPEO010000050.1:0-2024 GCA_018056925.1 Phycisphaerae bacterium | reverse complement strand
TCCGACGCAAATCATTTCGATATTGCCCTGCCGCAGGACGGCCTCGTTCACGTCCGCCAAGCCGCCGTCAGAGATCAGCACCACCTTGGCGGCCGCTTCGGCGCTGACCGGCGTTCCGCTGCCCGCGTCCTCCATGCCGGGCGTAATGCGCGTCGGAGGCGACATATAGGCCTCGGCTAAATCCAGCGCCTCGCGGATATTGGTCCGGCCGTCGGTCGGTTCGATGCGCTCGATGATGTCTATCAGATCGCCCGTGTTGGGCGTGAATGGCGACAAGACGGCCGCCCGGTCGGAGAACGCGATCAGCATGGCCTGCGTCTTCGCCGCCGCGCCGCCGAACTGCAGGAACGACAACCAGCCCCGGCCGCGGCGGTTAAGCGTCTTGACCAGCCGAATGGCCTGCTCCTTCGCCTCGTCCAGGCGCGTCCGGCCGTCCTCGCGAGCGTTCATCGAGCCCGAGCGGTCAATGATGATCACCAGCCGCCCTTCAGGGGCCGCGCTGGAGTGAACCATCGGCCGCGCCAGCGCGAAGATGCCGGCCACCAGCACGAGCAGTTGCAGGAACAGCAGCAGGTTCTTGCGCAGCCGCTGGAAGGGGGCGTTGACCTGCAGGTCCTGCACGGCCCGCTTCCAGAGCAGCGTCGAGGCGATCCACTCTTCGCGCCGCCGCAGCTTGAGGAAGTACAGGAGCAGCAGGGCGGGAACGACCGCTGCCGCGATCCAGAATGCCCAGGCGTTGAGGAAGCTCACCAGGTTCTCCGAGCGGCCCAGTCCGGCGGCTCCGAAGGCCGGCCACTCGCATTGTACTGCACGGTGATGATGTGCTAAACAGCTTTCTACGCGGTTCGCAACGGGCTGCCGACAATCCGGATTCTCGAGCAAACCACCGTGTATCCTACTTGCTGGTCGCTGGAGACTGCACCCGTAAGCGATTGTGAACATCCTTGACGCCCAACACGTCCGCCGCGATGTCTTCGGCGGCGTGCTTGGCCCAGCGGCTTGCGACTCTTCCGCTCAGCGTGACTTCGCCATTCTCTGCGGTGACTTCGATGTCGCTGCAATCCAGGCGGTCGTAGCCCATCAGCCGGTCACACACGTCTTCGCGGATCCGCTCGTCCGTGCGCACGTAACCTTTCGGTCCGTAGCCGTAGTACCCGCCCCCGCCGGTTGTCACACTCATCGATCGCGGTGGCGTCCAGGGCTCAGGCGGCGGGCCGGGCACATACTCGCGCGGGATGCGCCGCCAGCCGGGCGGTGACGGCTCTGCAGCCCACTTGTAGGTCGGCCGCTGGAATGGAGCGCGTCGCGCGACGAACCAGCCGCGTGGCGGACCCAAAGCCGGGCGCTCGGGCCAGTCCCAATACGCCTCGCCTTGCGGACTGGCGACGTCCGGCTCAAAGTGCGAGTACTCGTACTCACGCGCCGGGTGAACCTCCTGCCCGCCAATCTGATACTCCGGATAGTATGGCCCCGGTTCCGCGGCGCCCTCCTCCCGCTCTGGAGGGCGTGGGCCGTAATCCCAGCCAGTTTTTTCCCAATACGCCATCTGAGAGCTCCCGATCCACAGGCTTCGCCGCAACGATGATTCTTCATCGCGCTCCTTGCAGAGGAATGACAGAGACATGAGACGGCTTTAAAGATCCAGGGATCTAGGGATCGAGGGATCAAGGGATCGAGAGGGCTCAAGGGTGGGTGCCATGCCCAAGCGCTAAGCGCGGGCATGCCTCCCCGGAGAGACCATGTAACGCGGCCTTTCTTGGGCTACCTCCCCAGGCCGTCCTTCCGCCCGTGGCGGATAAACCTGTACGAGCGGCCGACCAGCGGCAACCCCGCCAGCATCAATCCGACCGCCTGCAGTGCGCCGAAGCCGCACGCCGGCTGCGGCGCAATGATCGGAAGATCGTCCGCCGACGACAAATCGCAGTCGTCAATCAAACCATCATCGTCGCTGTCCAGTTCACACTCATCCGGTACACCATTGGCATTGCAGTCAGCGCTATCGCCGCTCGCAATGTTGTCGCGGT
>JAGPEO010000361.1 GCA_018056925.1 Phycisphaerae bacterium | reverse complement strand
GTGCGCAGTGGCAGAGCCGGCTCGTGTCGAGACGGAATCTGACCAAGTGCCCCCCAATCGTCCAGGTCGCTTGCCTTGGTGTGCGGCGTCGGCCACGGGGGGGGTGTAAAATGGGAAGACGCGCGCTTGGCGTGCGACGTCGGCCACGGGGGGCCGACGCTACGCGTGCGCTCGCTGGCGCTTCGGGCTCGGATTTGGGCGTCGGTTGGCTATTCCACCAGCGGCGCCTGCTCCGTCACCACCACCTCCACACGCTGGTTGCGGGCGTGGCCGTCCGCGTCCGCCGCGCGCGGCACGATCCGCTCGCTGTCGGCACAGGCCAGCACGCGCAGTTGCTTCCAGTCGATCCCGCCCGCTGCCAAAGCTTCCGCGACCGCCCGCGCCCGCTCGTACGATAGCCCCGCCCCGCGATCCGCCTTGCCAAACGCCTCGGCCGCGCTGGCGTGCCCGCGAATTTCGAGAACGCTCCCGTAGCCCCGCAAATGCTCGAGCATTTCGGCCAGCGCTGCCTTGCCGGCTTCGTCCAGCACGCTGGACTCCTGCGCGAAGGGCACCGTTCCGCCCCAGCCGAAGTAGTCGCTGGGCCGGATCGACTTCACGTCGTGATCGGCCCCCTTTTGCCCCAGACTGTCGGCGTCGGCCAACCCGCGCCGGGCTCGCAGGCGCCGGACCAACAGAAGGTCGCGCGGATCAGTGGAGTGCAAATCGACCGGGTTGTTGAACGCCTCGCGCACCGCGATTGCCCAGTCGAGCTGCTCCGCGGTCGGTCCGCCGCCCGCCTCGCCGGAATCGGTGGCGCCCGCCCCGCTCTTCATCGACGTTAAGGTCAACGCCAGCAGAATGACAAAGAACCCCATTTGGAGCACGACGTTGTCCGCAAAGGAGATCAACCATTCCGGCGCGCCTTCATGGGCCTCCTCGTGTCCCCCAGAGTGCCCGCCGTGACCTCCGCCGCCGTGCCGCGCGCTCCCGCCCCCGCCCCCGCCGCCGCTCGCCGTGTTTTCGCGCTGCTCCTCAGACATGTTCAGTCACGCTCCGGCCGCCCGCCTTATGCGGCCTGACGAATTCGGGACCGTTGCGGCACGGGGACAAAGGCCATCATCTTGTCGACCGTCACGCGCGGGTTGTCGCCGGACTGAATGGAGAGAATCCCCTGCAGCATCATCTCGCGGTTGATGATCTCCTCCGAAGACCGCAGTGAAAGCTTGTCACCGATCGGCCCGGCGATGGCGTTGGCCAGAATGCAGCCGTACATCGTGGCCACCACCGCGACTGCCAGCATGTGCCCCATGACCGACACCTCCCCGCCCAGGTGCGCGAACATTCCGATCTGGCCGATCAGGGTGGCCACCAGCCCGTAGCCGGGGGCGTAGAGCTTGATCAAGTCGAAGAATTTCTTGCCGGCCTTGTGGCGGTCCTGCATGGCGAGCACTTCCATGCGCAGGGTGGCCTCGACGGCATCCGGCGCCGCGCCGTCGATGGCCATTTTTATTCCCGTCGCCAGGAAGGGGTCGTTAATCTTGGGGAGTTCGGATTCCAGCGAAAGAATTCCGTCGCGGCGGGCCTTCTCGCTGAGCTGCCCCATCAGGCGGATCACGTCGGCCGCGGCCATGCCCCGTTGAAACATGAAGCGCCGTACGTACCCCGGAACACACTTAAGCTTCTCCATCGGCATGGCCATCAGCACCACGCTGATAGTGCCGCCGAACACCATGATCGCCCCCTTCTCGGAGTAGAACATGGCCCAGTTCCCTTCCGAGGCCCGGTAGCCGACCACCAGGCAGGCGGCGATGCCGATCAGTGAACCAATGAGACTGGCAATGTCCACGTTGCGCCTCCGGCGGCGCGCGCGACGGTTGGGCGAGCTTTCGACCCGTCCGCGGCCGAGTTGGGCACTATGCGAATAATCGGCTCGCGCCGCGGGCCACTCCACAAGGAAGCTGGGCCGCGCAGCGTCCGAAACGGCTTGTGGTGGTGACCGCGAGAAGGCAGCGTTTCTGAGACCTGCGGCGCGACTCTAAGATGCTGGGAGCGCTCCTGGGGAAAAAGGGCGGGCAGGGGCCAGCTCAGTTATAATCCGGCCCAGCCGCCTGCTGTGCCGACCAACCTTGCGGAGGAGACGTTGCCGTCCGACGGCACAAGAACTGAGCCAACTGTTCCCGCAAAACGCGGGTTTGAGTTCGACCGCCTGGCTATACCGCTGGCGCTGGCGTTGCTCGCCGTCCTGACCGTCCCGCGCCTGCCGCCCGGAATCTGTTCCGGCGATTCGGGCGACCTGCAGGTCGCGGCCGTCACGCTCGGCATGGCCCATCCCCCCGGCTACGCCGGCCTCGCCTCCGTGGGGCACCTCCTGACGCTTATTCCCGGCCTGGAGCCGGCCTATGCGGTCACGCTCGGTTGCCTCGCCAGCGGCCTGATCGCCCTGGCGTTTATCGCCGGCTTGCAGATCAGGCTGGGCGTCAACCCGTGGCTGGCGGCGGCGGTGGCCCTCGTCCTGGCCAGCAATGCGCGCGTCTGGGAAGCTTTGGTCGTGCCCGAGGTTTACGCCCCGAACCTGGCATTGCACGCCGCCGCCGCCTGGTTCCTGCTCACGTACCTGCAAACCGGGCGGCTGGGGCGTTTGGCTGTGACCGCGCTTCTTCTGGGTTTTGCCCTGGCCAACCGGCCATCGACGGTGCTGTCTATCCCCGGCTTCATACTGGCCGTGCTCGTCTTCTGGTGGCAGAACCGGCCGGCCCGCAGCAGATGGGCAGCCGCAACTACGCTGAGCGTCGCCGGGCTGGTGCTTCCGTGCGTCTACACGCTTGGTTATTACTACGTCCGCGACAATTCGGAAACGCCGGTGAACATGATCGAGAACCGGCGCCTTGATTATGGAGACTTGCCCGCGGCCACAGACGGTCCCGCGGCCAAGATCGAGCGTGTGCTCTGGCTGGCGACGGCGCGCGAGTTCAAGGGGCTCCTGGGCGGAACGTGGCCGTGGATGAGCGGACGCGGGCGCTGGCTGGTGGAGCGTCTGGGGCTCTCCGGCGATTTAAGCATGATTGCGGTGACCTGTGCCACAGTCATAGGCGGCGCGCTTGCCTGGCGCCGTTGCCGGTCCACGACGTTGGCGCTGATGGGCGTCGCGCTGGGTGCGGTGGCGTTCATTTTCGCCTATCAGGTCTACGACACCGCCGCCGATGTGCTGCCGATCATCCTCGCCGCGGGCGTCTTCATCGGTCTGTGCGCTTCGGCGTTGCTGCCGGGTAGGACCGCTATCACCCGGGAGGCGCTGAGCATGTCGCTTTTCATTGTCGCCGGGTTTTGGACGGCCAGCCAGGCGGATCAGCCCGTTACGGGTTCAAGTGTGCTCGACGCCTCGCGTTCTGTGCCGGCCGCGGAGGTGCAAAACTTGCCGTACCGCGCCGCGTTGCTTTCGGACTGGATGAACTGGCCGGCGGTGCGCTATGCGCAACACCGGCTCGGGCGAAACGACCTGCTGATCGCGATACCAAAGCATCGGTCAGCGCTGGCGGTTCG
>JAGPEO010000049.1:10501-15816 GCA_018056925.1 Phycisphaerae bacterium | reverse complement strand
GGGCGGATGTTCGCGCGCGACGCGGTCGAGAAGGTGGCCAAGGAGGGCCGCAAATACGGCGTGTCGGCCATGGTGGTGTCGCAGCGGCCGAGCGAGATTTCCGAAACGATTCTGAGCCAGTGCAACTCGATGGTGCTGATGCGCATGAACAACCCGGACGACCAGGACTATGCCGCGCGGGTTGTCAGCGATCAGTTCCGCAGTCTGATCAGCCTGCTGCCGAGCATGCGTCCGGGCGAAGCGTTTATCATCGGTGATGCGGTGCTGATGCCGATGCGCACGCTGATTGACATGCCGCCGAAGCTGCCGCGCAGCGGAGACGTGGACTTCTTCGGGCTGTGGGCGCGTGGCACGGCCTCGAGCGAGGACGAGCGCGACGCCGCGCAGGTGGACCAGATCATCGACCGCTGGTGGCGCCAGGACCGCAGCGCCGTGAACGCGGGCGCGCCGGGCATCGGCCACGAGCCGGCGCCGGCGAGCAGCGGGCAGGCGCCGAAGTCCAACGCGGAGCGCAAAATCGCCGAGTTGGCGGCCATGCTGAATGCGATGGACTAGGAAAACGGCAACCGGCCTCGCCTTCGCCGGCCGCCTCCTACTCCTTGGTCCCGGAACCGGCGGATGACGGCTGCGGCTGCGCCTCGGCCGGTGCGAGCGGCTCCCAGATGCCGATGTTGTCCTCCTCGACCTTGCAATAGCCGGTCATCTTGTAGTGCGCGTAGGAGTTATAGCCCCACTTGAGGTATTCCGAATCGCCACCGCCATGCGTCGTGATGAGGAAGCGGTTGGCGAGCTCGCCGAAGCCGCGGGCGCGGTCGACCGGTGAGGGCGCATCCCCCTTGTCCGCATCCACCGGCACCCAGCCGTAGTTGGGCAGGTAGACCTGGGCCCAGCGGTGGAAGGCTTCGTCGACGCTGGCGTCATCGCCGCGGACGACCACGCTGCCCTGATAGCGGGCTGGCAGGCCGGCGGCGCGGCACAGGGCGATGAAGGCGAAGGTGTACTCCGAACACGAGCCTTTGCCGCGCTTCAGCACGACCTCCGGATTGTCCCAGCCGCCCACCATCTCGTACTCGAGATGCTCGGCCAGGTAATCGTACACTTTGCGCGCGATCCAGTAGGGGTTCTGCTCCTCCGCGACGATCGTGGCGGCCAGGTCCTTGATGTACCGGCTCTCGACGCCCAGCCGCTGCGGGTCATCAACTGTATAGGCGGTTCTGATCTCCGCCGGAATGTCAGCCAGCCTGCCGCACTTCTCGGGCAGGATAAAGTAGCGCAACGCGGACAGGCGGACCTCGGCGGCGTAGCTGATCACGGCCTTTTCGCCGGCCGGCACGGTGCCGCACTCAAACAATGCACATTGCTGGCCCCATTTGTCAGGCCGCGTTTGCACCGGGGGGCGTGAAAAGGCGGGCGCCGAGAGGATTTGCTGGTTCACCAGGTCGGTCGGCACTGCCAGATTGACCGTCAGGTCCCGTATCTCGCCGGGGCCGTAGTTGTATAGCGCCCAGTAGAATTCGCATCGCTCCTGGCGCGGCTCGGAAAGGCGATAATAAGGTTCATCGTCGGTAGCGACCTGGTACAGCTTGCGCGTCTGGAAGTCGTCCGCCCAAAGCTGCCCGTCAATAAACGCCAGGCCCGCGACGTACGGGCCGGGCGCGTCGAGGATGTTCAGCACCGCGCCGCTTTCCGGCTCGAGCATGTAAATCTCGTTGCGCACCCGGTTGGCCGTCCAAAGATATTTGCCATCCCAGGCCAGCGCTTCGCACTGCCGGTCGGGCACCGGGCAGGTGGCGAGAATCGTGCCGTCATCGGGCGTCACCTTGTAGATCGTTTTGGTTTTGTGCTCCAGCACGTACAGCACGCCGTCCGCGTATGCCAGTCCGGCGGCCTGCTTATCCGGAGCGGCGAACGTGTCCTCGACTATTCCGGTCTGCGGGTCGAGAGCGTAAATCGAGCCATTATGGTCGTCGGAGATGTAAAGCCGCCCGCCGCCGTAGGCCAAGCCGCGCGGTTTGAGCGTCGGCGCCGGCCAGGTCTGTTGCACGCCGCCGTCGTCCGCGGACAGGCGGTAAATCTTGGGTTCGCGCCAGTCCACGACATAAAGGCTGGCGCCGTCTGAAGCCAGCCCGGCCGGGTACTTGCACGGCAGGTCAAACGCCTTGCGCACGTCGCCGGGCGCGGCCCAGGCGGCGGTTGCCAGGCTTAGGTTGAGGACCAGGATCGCGGCGTGGATTAGCGAGCGTTGCATGACGGGCTCCGTAGCTCTTTCAACAATTCTCGGACTGGCCGGCATTGTACGTGCGAAAGTGTTGGGCGAAAGTGTTGGGTGAAAGTGTTGGGTGAAAGTGTTGGGCGCCATGCCCAAGCTGTAAGCGCGGGCATGCCCTCGTTAGATGGCACGCAGCATGGCCATCACCCCGCATCGGCATCAAGCCACTGCTCGCTACCCCTCCGCCGTGCTAAACTGACGCAATGGGTCTTATTCGCGTTCAGAACGTGACCAAGCAGTTCGGCGGCCAGGTGGTGCTGAACGACGTCTCGGTCGAATTCAGCACCGGGCACGTGGTCGGGCTGGTCGGCCCGAACGGCGCCGGCAAGACCACGCTGTTCAAGCTGATCACCGGCCAGCTTGCCCCGGACCTGGGCACCGTCACGCTCTCGAAGGGCCTGGAGGTCGGCTATCTGCCGCAAGAGCCCGAGGTCGCCGAGGGGCAGACGCTGCACGACGAGGTCTTGAGCGTCTTCGCCGACGTGCTGGCGCTGGAGCAGAAACTGCAAGGCATCTCCGAACAGATGGCGGCCCAGCCGGCCGGGCCCGCCCTTGACGAGCTGATGCAGCAGTACGACCGCACGACGGCCCGGTTTGAGGCGGCCGGCGGCTATACGTACGAGCAGCGCCTGGGTGAGATTCTCGGCGGTCTGGGGTTTTCGCAGGCGGACTACAAGCTGCCGATGGCGGCCCTGTCGGGCGGGCAGAAGTGCCGTGCGGCCCTGGCCAAACTGCTGCTGCAGGAGTCCCAGTTCCTCCTGCTGGATGAGCCGACGAATCACCTGGACATCGACGCCGTTCGTTGGCTGGAAAAGTTCCTGGCCGGACATCACGGTGGGGCGGTCATCGTTTCGCACGACCGCTACCTGCTCGACCGCCTGGCGGAACGGATCGTCGAAGTGGAAGGGGCGCGGCTGCGCTCGTTTCCGGGCAACTACACGAACTATGTGCAGACGAAAGCAGTCCGCCAGCTCACGCAGGACCGCCAGTTCGTCAACGACCGCGCGTTCATTCAGAAAGAGCGCGAGTTCATCGCCAAGCACATGGGCAAGCAGCGCACCGCGGAGGCCAAGGGACGTCTCAAACGCCTGGAACGCCGCCTGGCCGCGGGCGAGTTCACGCTCGAGCGCACATCGCAGCGGGAGAAAATCAAAATCCGCTTTGGCGAGGCCGACCGGCAGGTCACCGCCGGCAAGGACGTGCTCAGCGTGCGCGGGTTGAGCAAGGCGTACGGCGAGAAGCGGCTGTTTACGGACCTGTCGTTGACGGTTCCCGCGGGCAGCCGGCTGGGCATCACCGGCCCGAACGGCACGGGCAAGACGACGCTGTTGAAGATCGTACTGGGGCAGGTGCGGGCGGATGCGGGCGAGTTCGATTTGGATGTGAAGGCCAGCGTCGGGTATTACGCGCAGGAGGCGACGGAGCTCGATCCGAACAGAACGGTCGTGCAGGAAATTCTCACGGTCCGGCAGGAGTGGCTCGAAAGCCACGCCCGCAGTTACGCGGCCCGCTTCCTCTTCCGCGGCGAGGATCCGTTCAAGCGCGTCAGCCAGCTCTCGGGCGGCGAGCAGTCGCGCGTGCGGCTGATGAAAATCATCCTGGCCAACCCGAACGTGCTGATTCTGGACGAGCCGACGAATCACCTGGATATTGCATCGCGTGAAGTCCTGGAAGAAGCGCTGCTGGAGTTCCCCGGGACGATCATCGCGGTCAGCCACGACCGGTATTTTCTGGACCGCATTTGCGATCACCTGCTGGTGATGCGGTCCAATGAGCACGCGCTGTACGACGGGAACTATTCGTACTACATCCGCCAGGTCGAGGCGGAGCGCGAATCGGCCGCCATGGCAGCCGGCGCGGAGAAGCGGCCGAAAGCGGCCAAAGGCGGCAAGACGCCGCGCGGCGGCGGTCAGGATGCGGCCGCGGCGGTGGAGAAGCCGCAGCGGACCCGCTTTCACAAGCTGCGGCTGGAGGAATTGGAGCAGCTCATCATTGACCTGGAAACGCGGCTGATGGAGCTGCACGAGCGGTTCGGCGAGCCGGAGTTGTATCACGACGCAACCGGCGTTTCTGAACTGCGCGAGGAATTCGACGCAGTGCAGGCCGAACTGGCCGAGGCCGAGCAGGAATGGAATGCGCGCGCGGAGCGGGAGTAATCCGGCCGCAAGGCAACTGCCAAGACGCAAGGCAACGGACAAGACGCAAGGCAACTGTCAATACGTAAGCAACCGCCAGATATGGCGCGGCCTTGGCCCGGTGCCGCAAGCGTATGGTCGGCGCTCCCGAGGATGCGTTAGATTAGTACGAGCGCAACGTATTAAACGGGGCTGCGAGCACGCGCGCTCGGGCTAGCGTGCCACTACTGTTCCAGCAGTGGCCGGAATTGCGGACGAGTGCGTCACCGGGGCCGATTCGGGGTAAATGCGACCGAGCATCGCGGGCCACTGGTCGTTCGGTGCGATCTGGCTGAAAGCTGAGAGCTGATAGCTGACAGCTCTTGATCCCTTGATCCCTCGATCCCTCGATCCCTAGATCCCTTCGGAGTGTGAAATGGGCCCGGCGTGTGAAACCGCGCCGCATCGTCTGGTTGTTCGGCGCGATCTGGCTGAAAGCTAATAGCTAATAGCTGAAAGGCTGGAAGTTCTTTATCACCCTATCACGTTATCACTTTATCACCCCAAGCAGCCTCTCGCCGCCATTGGCGCGCATACATGCACAATCCACGCATTCTGGCTGAAAGCTGATAGCTGAAAGCTGACAGCTCCTTATAGAATCCCTAGCAGAACCGCGCCCGCGCGCAGAAAGGCACCCACTATGCGGCATTCAAAACGTCCCCACTACTCACCTGTCAACTATCATCCGTCTCCGCGCAGCGGCCTTGTTCACCTGTTCACCTCTCACCTATCTCCTCTCTCCGCGCAGCGGCCTCCTCTCTCCGCGCAGCGGCGGGCCTCAGGTTATCAAAATCGTGTGCACAAAAACCATGAGTATCTGATCACCTGCCCCCATGGCCCGATTCCACGCGACTTTTTATCAGACCGCTTGA
>JAGPEO010000049.1:0-10401 GCA_018056925.1 Phycisphaerae bacterium | reverse complement strand
GGCATCACAATCACGGCCGCCGCCACGACGGTCGATTGGCTTGGCCACCAGGTCAACCTCATCGATACGCCGGGGCACGTGGATTTCACGGTCGAAGTCGAGCGCTCGCTGCGCGTGCTGGACGGCGCGATTCTGGTGCTGTGTGCGGTGGGCGGCGTGCAGTCGCAGTCGCTGACCGTCGATCGGCAGATGAAGCGCTATGGCGTGCCGCGCCTGATATTCATCAACAAGCTGGATCGGGTCGGGGCGGACCCGGCGCGCGTGATCGCGGCCGTGGAGGAGAAGCTCGGGCTCGAAGCCGCGCCGTTACAGCTACCCATCGGGCTGGGCGAGGCGTTTCGTGGTGTCGTGGACCTGATCGAAATGCAAGCGGTCTACTTCGAGGGGCCCTGCGGCGAGCACGTGCGGCGCGAGGCGATTCCCGAGGACCTGCGCGACGCGGCCGAGCGGGCGCGGCGTGCGCTGCTGGACACGCTTTCGCTGTACGACGACGACCTGATGGAAATGCTGCTGGAGGAGCGGCAGCCGGAGCGGGCTTACCTCGAATCGGTCATACGACGGCTGACGATAGCGCGTGACATCGTGCCGGTGCTGATGGGCTCGGCCTACAGGAACAAGGGCGTGCAGCCGCTGATGGACGCGGTGGTGCGCTATCTGCCGTCGCCGCTGGACCGCATGTACTACGCGAAGAACACGGCGAACGAGGGCGCGGAAGTGGCCATGACGGCCGATCCGGACGCGCCGGCGGTGGCGATGGCGTTCAAGCTGGTCGATGAGGCGTACGGGCAGCTCACGTTCACGCGGGTGTACCAGGGGACGTTGCGGCGGACAGACGTGCTGGTCAATTCGCGGACGCGCAAGACGCTGCGCATCGGGCGCATGGTGCGCATGCACGCCAACGAACGCGAGGACGTCGACCAGGCGGGCGCGGGCGATATCGTGGCACTGCTTGGCGTAGATTGCGCGACCGGCGATACGTTCTGCAGCGAGGAACTGAGCTATTCGCTGGAGAACATCCACGCGCCGGCGCCGGTTATCTCGTTGGCCGTGGCGGCCGCCAATTCGCGCGACCGGGACAAGCTGGCCAAGGCGCTGGGGCGTTTTGCGCGCGAGGATCCCACGTTTCACGTGCGAACCGACGCGGAGACGGGCGAGACCATCATGGCCGGCGTGGGCGAGTTGCAGCTTGACGTGTACTGCGAGCGAATTCGGCGCGAATACGGTGTCGTACTGATTACCGGCGCGCCGAAGGTCAGCTATCGCGAAACTCCGACCCGCCCTGCGGCGTTCAACTACCGGCATCGCAAGCAGACCGGCGGGGCCGGGCAGTACGGCCACGTGATCGGGCGCCTGGAGCCGCTGCCGGAAGGCGCGGAGAAGGTGTACGAGTTCGAAAACCGGGTCTTCGGCGGGCGGATTCCGACCGAGTTCATTCCGTCGTGCGACAAGGGCTTTCAGGCGGCGCGCATGAAGGGGCCGCTGGCCGGCTACGAGGTGGTGCGCGTGAAGGTGGTGCTGGAGGACGGGTCGGCACACTCGGTCGACTCGTCGGACGTGGCTTTTCAGATTGCCGCACGCGAGGCGTTCAAGGCGGCCTATCTCGAATCAGCGCCGGCAATACTGGAGCCAATAATGCGCTGCGAGGTGGAGGTGCCGGGCGAATTCCAGGGCGCCGTAGTCGCCGATTTGAGCGCTCGCCGGGCGTTGATTCTGGGCACGGAAGCCCGCGCGGAAGCGACGCTCATCGCGGCCGAGGCGCCGCTGGCAAACATGTTTGGTTACGCAACCGATCTGCGGTCGCTGACACAAGGGCGGGGTACATTTGCGATGGAGTTTGCCTGTTACCGCGCCGCGCCGCGGGCCGTCCAGGAAGAGGTTCTGGCGAGAGCCAGAGCCGGGGTTCCCAGGTGACCAGCGAGAAACTCGCCGCCTTAACATTCTGTAAGCAGCCTTTGCCGGTTAGTTCTCGGGCCGTGCGCGTTCACGAGGGGGGCCGAGCGAGGCTGAAGCATTCCCTCTCACCTTTTTGGGCGTACATTTATGGGTGAGAGGAGCGCGCTGCGCTGTGTCCGCCTGCCGATCCGGAGGAGGCAGGTGGTGCAGTTTTGAGATAACGGACGAGGTGCTCTTGATCGCTCGCTCGAGCTTCCTCCGTTACGAGGGCATCTCGTCCGGCAAAGTTCCTCTTTCCCCGACGGGACGTCGGCCCCTCACCAGGCGGCGTCCCGCCGCTGTCGTCTTATTATAGGTCATTCGTCGCCGATGATCGTATACGTTTGCCGATCGACCGGCGGGTTGGGAGCGAGCATCAGTTTCAGGTCAACTGGAGTCTGTGTCAAGAAGCGAACGAAGTCACCAAAGTGTTCGCGAGGGACGGCGAGGTCGCCCCGGCGGTAATTGAACCAGCCGGATTCGTCGAAAAAGAACAGCACTTCCTGGCCTTCGGGGTCCTTGGCCAGGGTAGTCAGTTGCCGCTGGGTCAATTCGATCTCGGTGCGGTAGTCCTCTAAGTTGTTCTTGCTGGTAAAGAGGACATCGAGGTTGTAGCGCGGCGAAACAGCCACCGGGCGGATGCGCACGTTTATGCCGTAAAAGTCAGCCAGCGCCGCGAGCGTGCCCTCGTCCACGCAGGCTACGTCGGCATGGCCCTTGAGCACGTCGATTACGGCGTCCTTGGAAAAGCGGCGCAGGGTCACTTTTGAGAAGAACTGCTGTTCGGGCGGAACTTCCAAGTCCTCCAGCGTGCGTGTCAGGAAGGCGCCGGGGGCGTTGACGTAGTTGTGCGGCAGCGCCAGGCGTGTGTTACGCAGGTCGGCGGGCGTGCGGTAGGGGGAGTTCTTGTCAACAACCAGGATGATGCTCGTGCCCGGTACGCCGGGCAGGTCGCGCCCGAGTTCAGTCGGGTAGCTGTGGGCGGGGGCGGCCCAGCAGAGCAGGATTGTGCCGTTGTCAGGCACGTTGGCGAACCAGCTCTGCACGAGCAGGTAATCGAACACGTTGCTGATCTGCATTTGGATCCGCTGCTGGAGCAGACCATAGAAGATTTCGCCGGCCGTTTCGGTGATGACCGCGGCCCCGCGGACTGCGACGTCGCGCTGCGTGAGGTCGATGAACGGGGCAGCGGCCGCCAGGACCTCCGCCGGTTCCCGGGTGTGGAACGTCGAACGGGCGACACCCACGTGCATGGTCGGCTCCTTGTGGGCCAGCGGCGTGGGCGGGGCGAAGGGGTCGGTATCCGGGAGCATCGGCACATCGGGGGCGATGCGCGCGTCAGGCGGGTAGAGCGGCAGTGGCTCGCGGCAGAAGGGCGGAGGCTCGGTGCGCTCGTCCATGAGGCGGTCGACCAGGCGCAAGTCCGGGCCGCGCTCCAAGGCGTGTTCTTCCAGCCAATCGCGTGGGCAGATCGGGCGGGCGAGCGTGGTGTCGTATAGCTGGACCGGCTGCAGGGCCGGGGCGGTCGATGGCGCGGTGGACGGGGCGCTCGTGGGTTGCGTTTGGGTCGGGCTGGTCGTGGGCTGGGTTTGTGTGGGTGCGGTGGTGGGCTGAGTTTCGGCCGGTTGAGAGGCGGGTGATAGCGCGGCGGGTTGGGTGGGGGACTGCGCTAGCGTGGTCTGACTGATGGAGAGCAGGAGTATGCAGGCGGAGATTGTGAGCGTACTGGTGGGGGCATGCCCGCGCTTACGGCTTTGGGCATAGCGCCCAGCTTTGGGAATGGGCTCGTGCGCTTCAGGCTCGTGCGCTTGGGGCTGGGATTTGTGGTTGGGCTCAATAGCCATATGGGATGCTCCGCTCGGCGGTGGCGCGCCGGAGGTTGGCACGGGCGACGTGATAATTGAAGGTCGCGGTCAGGTTGGCGATTTTGGCTGCCGCGTCCACGCCCAAAGCCACGACCAGCGTTGGGGCCATAATGAGCTCGCGGCTGTATGCCTCGCGGGCTGATTCGAAGTGCTCTTCGGCGATTTGCCGGGCCCGGGCGGAGTGCAGCCATATTGCCAGGGCCTGCTGGGCGTGAATCACCGTGGTCTGGATGTCCAAGGTAATGATTTGTTCCACCTCGCGTTGTATGGCGAGCGAAGCCTGCTCGAGGTTGAGCGCCTGGCGCAAGCGCCCGCGGCGTGCGGGCTGGTACAGGGGCAAATCCACGATGACTCCGACTATCACTCCGTGCAGCGCATCAAGGATGGTATTGCCATCGCCGGTAACGTTGATCCCGTCCAGGACGAACGCGACGTTGGGAGCCCAGGCCGCCTTAGCGAACCTCACTTGCTCGGCAAAGATCTTGGCAAACAGGTCCACTTCGCGGGTTTCCGGGCGTCGCAGGAACCCCGTGGCCACCGCTTCCGCGGCGCTGAGCAGATCGCTTGGGGTTACGGCGGGCGGCAGCGACGCGCTGGCCAGCAGCATGGGCTCGCTCGGGTCGAGGCCCACGAGCTGCTTGAGTGCCGCGTAGGCCTGCTGGCGGCCGCCGCGCACGGCGATCTGCAATTGCTCCAACGCAGTGATGGCCAGATCGGCCTGCAGGTTGTTCAGTCTGTTGGAACGGAGGGAGCCACGGGCGGTGAGCTCCTCCGCCACCTGGCGGTAGACGCGCATGCGGCGCAGCGTGTCCTCCAGCACGACGTCCACGTCATTGCTCAAGCAGACCAGGTGGTACAGGGTCGCCACGCCAAAAGTAATGAAGTCCTGCTTGCGGAGCACGTCGAGGCGGGCCAGCTCGGCCAGCATTTTGACCTGCTTCAAGCCGCTGGTACGCTTGCCGCCGGTAGCGACAATCTGGCCGAGTGCAATATTGTTGAAGATGTTATATGCGCCGGTGAGCGGGACGTTGACTGTAGCAATACCAAACGGGCGCGCGGGATAGCTGAAATCGTTGTTGTAGGTCGTGGCGGCGAAATCGTAACGCAGCGAGGGGAGCCAGAGGGACTTGACCTGGTCGACCAGTCCCTCCACGGCCTCGGCGCTGTAGCGGGCGGCGTCCAGGCCGGGATTGCGGAGAATCGCCAGTTGCACCAATTCGTCCAGCGTGTAGAGATGGTCGGCGGGGCGAAGGGGCGCGGGCGGAAGGGGCAGTATGCAGTCCACCGTCTGCTTTTGCCCACAGCAGCCGTACAGGCACGTACAGAGCACTAGCGTTGCGGGCAGCCAAGGTGTCTTCACTTTTGTCTTCGCTGTTTTATTACCTGGGCGGCGGCAGAGGAGCAGGCGCAGGCGCTGCGCCGGAAATTCGCGGTTGATGCACTTCGACTTCTTCGGGCGGCTTTCCGGCGACGCCGACGAGTGCAACCTTGACTTCCTGTTCGTTCGCCACCCTGAATCCGATCATCTCTGTCCCAGGCGGACCGGTGACGCCGAAATCCGACAATCGAAGGGTGAACTCGGCGCGGATGCGAATTACGTCGCCTCCGCCCAGTTTCATTGTTAACGGCGACTCGTCGAGGTACGCCAGGGTAGCCGGGATCGACACGGGGTTCGTATGCCCATGCATTGAACAGACGCCTACCAGAGTCATGCTGGCAGTGTTGGGGCCGGTTTTCTTGACCCCCGTTACCCTGCTGATCTCTATCTTTATTTCGGGAAAGCGCGCGGCGTCGAACCAGTCCGGGCCGCGCAAGTCGCGATCCCGGACGTCCAGGCCAGTGCGCAAGTCCTCTATGCGCATTGCGAAGTAGCCGCGAGTGCTTTCGAGGTTCTTCGGATCGACGCGCCACTCGCCGCTGACACGATTGGACACGGTAGTGAAGTCCTCGAGGGGCGCCCGGCTGAAGATCGTAATCTGGCTGTTGGCGGCACGGGGATTGAGGTAGAACGTCTTCTCGCCCGAGGCCTTTACGTCCAAGGCTGTCGCCAGCGCGAGCGGCGCGCCCAACGCGCCCAATGCCACGAGTCCGACCGTCAATCGACTCATGACGCCCAGAGCCAGAGCCAGAGGAAGGTTACTCATGCAAGCGGGCCGAATCCTTGTCACCTGCTGATCTTCGCTAATTGGGTGGCGGTGGCGGTGGTGGCGGCGGCGGTGGAACAGCGCCTCCGCCGGCGGCCGGCTGCGTATCCACGGCCAGTTCCTCAGGCGGTTTTTCGGTGGCGCCGAATATGGTGACCTTTACCTCCTGTTCGTCGGATACTTTGACGCCGATGATTTCGCTACCGCGCGGCCCGGTGATTCCGTAGTCTGACAGTTTCACCGTGAACTCGGCGCGAATGCGAATCACGTCGCCTTTGACGAGTTTCATCGTCTGAGGCGACTCTACCATATAGGCCAGTGTAGCGGGAATGGAAACCGGATTGGTTTGGCCGTGCATCGTGCAAGTGCCAACGAGATTCATACTGGCGCTGTTGGCGCTGGCGGGTCGCACGTTTTCGGCCCTGCTGATTTCTATAACTACTTCCGGATAACGCGCGGCGTCGAACCACTCCGCACCGCGCATGTCGCGGTCGCGCAGCTCGATGCCGGTGTGCATGTCCTCCACGCGCAGCGAAAACCGCCCACGGAAGGTTTCGAGGTTTTTCGGGTCCACTTGCCATTCGCCACTGACGCGATTGCAGACAGTGGTGAAATCCTCGAGGGTGGACCTACTGAAGACTGTGACCTGGCTATTACCGGCGCGCGGGTTAACGTAGAAGGTTTTGGGGCCGGAAGCGTTTACGTCCAGTCCCGTGGCGAACACCTGTGGCAAAGCTGATGTGGTGAGGATCGCAGTCAAAGCGATCAACCGCAGTGCAAATACTGAGAGTCTCATGGCGTCGCTTCCTTGGCAGAAGTGTCCAAACGTCGCCGGTGCCGCGCGAGCAACCACCAGACGGCGCCCACGACCACGGCCAGCAGCAGCGCCAGCAACAGCAGGTCCAGACCAATGTAATAGCCGAAGATTGGGCCGCGTTCCAGGCGCGTTTCGGTCACCATATCGCCGAACAGCGGGTCGCGCACAGCGACCTCCACCGCGCGGCCGGACTTGGTGAACGTTTCGCGGCCGCTGGCGAGCCACAGCACGGCTGCCAGAAGGGGGACGCCCACCAGGATCATGAGGCCCGCGATTTTTCTGCGGGCGTACATACATCTGGCTTTCTCCGGCGCAGCGGGGCGAGTGCGGAGCGCCACCCAAGAGCCGGTGTTGTCCTCCGGCCGCCGACGACGATTCTAGACGGCATTGCTCGGGGATGAGCGGATTGTGTCGCCCAATTACTGGTCAATTATTGACGCGGGCACAGGACCCGAACGCTGCCTCATCCTATTACTTCGCAAACAGGCGGGTCAAGGCTGAGTCTGATTACTGATACGTAAGCAGCTATTCGCATTTCGGTAAGCGGCTATTCGCATACCGCGCGGGCAGGAATGAAGCTAGAGAAACTGATCTGTTGTGAGATCAGAATCGCGCCAGGTGTGAACGTTGCCAACGTCACTTCTCGTCCACATAGCGGGTCAATTGATGGAGTCAAGGATCATCAACCGCGAACGTCTGACCGCGTGCCAACTCTCCTGGGCTCGAAAACGGCGATCAGCCGGGAGGGAGTCCGTCAGCCGGGGGCAGAGCCGGACGATTTCGACGTGCCGTATCCGGTAACGCGCCTATCATCAGCATCCGGCCGGCCTTATAGTGCCGGAGCCTGGCGGCGCGTGCTTCGCGTCGAATGACGGGCGCGGAGATGCGTAGCAGAGCCAAAAAGGCGAGACATGCTGGTTAAGACCGTTCGCAAGATCGTGATAGCCATTGTCGGCGGCACGGTTCTATTATTCGGCGTCATTATGCTTGTGACGCCGGGCCCGGGGTTGGTGGGAATCGTGGCCGGGCTCGCGATCCTTGGGACGGAGTTCGTTTTCGCTCGGCAACTCCTGAAGAAAGCCAAGGCGGGCGCTCGGGCGGTTGGAACCCGCGCGGGGCTGTGCCGGGCAAATCCTGAGCAGGAACAGCCCGGCTCTCCGGAAGCCGCGCATAAACCTGCGCCATAGCGTGCGGACGTGTTCAAGCTGCGCCGCACCCCCCCAGAAGCGGAACGGCCGCGTTTCGCCGTGCGGGGGCGCGCGATCGGACTCACGCACCTCGTCTGGGATGTTTGTTTCTCATTCTGACATCTCGTGGGGATGTTTGTTTCTCAGTCCGATGCGCTGAACAGCGGGCCAAGACCAAGAGCGCAAAGCAGTTCATCCTCACGGGTGTGCATGCGCTGAAATCGGCGTGGGGTCTGATCGTCGTAGCCGGACAAGTGGAGGATGCCATGCGTCAGATAGAGGGCCAGTTCGGCGCGGGCGGTTTTCATCAGGCTACGTGCGGCCAAGCGGCTGTGGGCGTGCTTTTCCGCCAAGTGACGCGCTCGTTGCAGGGCGACATCGGCACACAGGACCACTTCGCCGTCCAGCAGAGCGCGGCGGCGATCGGTGCCGTAATCGAACGAAAGCACGTCGGTGGGCTCAGCCAGGCCGAGGCTGCGGAGGTGAAGCGCGCTCATAGCGCGGCGCCCGACGACGCTGACGGAAAGCCTGCCGCAGCGGAAGCCCTCGGCCTGCGCCACAAACCGGGCCACGCGCCGCAAGAGCGGGAGTGCGTGCCAGTCGAGCCTGAGCCGCCAGCCCATTTCGATTCGCAGCTTGTCACTCATGCCGCATATGAGAACATCGCGGCGACGCGTGTGCCACTGCCCGAAGGGTAAGGTGATAAGGTGATAAAGTGATAGGGTGATAAAGGGGATCCGCGGAACACTTTATCACTCCGCTAGTATTCCGGCGCCGGCGGCGGAAGCGGCACGAAGCAAGCCTGGCAGCGCGGCTGGTATTGGCCCGGCCCGCCCACCATGTCGGGGCCGTTCAGCGGCACCACGCGTTGCGAAAAGCGCGCCGGGCGGCCGCAGATGGTGCAGCCGACATGCATCATCTCGACAGCGTCCGCGATCTCCCGCAGTTGCGGCAGCGGAGGAAACGGGCGGCCCCAGGCGTCGTGATCGATGCCGGCCACGATCACCCGCTGCCCGCGGGTGCGCAGGTGCTCGCAGACGGCTACCAGCCCACGCCCAAAGAACTGGGCTTCGTCGATTCCGACAACGTCGGCTGTGGAACAGCGGCTGACGATTTCCGCCGGGCCGTCCGTAGCGAGTGCGTCGAAGCGGCGGCCATCGTGAGTCGCCAGATGGGCCGGATCGTAGCGCGCGTCCAGTTGATGCTTGAAAGCCACGACGCGCAGGCCGCGCACGCCGGCGGCTTCAAGCAACGCGATCAGCCGGCCAGTTTTGCCGGCGAACATGCAGCCGCAGATGATCTCGAGGCGTCCGCGCGCCATCAGTTCGCTTCCCGCAGCTTTCGGGCGGCCTCAACAATGCCGCGTAGCCGGTTCTGGTCGATTGCGTTCGACCAGAGCCCGCCTGATTTAATGTATGAACCCACGATGAAAACGTCCGCATGCGGCCAGTATTGCGGCAGGTTTTCAGGCGTGAGGCCGGAGCCGATCGCGACGGGGATGTCGACGGCCCGGCGGACCGCGATCACATCCTCGATGGCCGGGGGCCGGCCCGTGGCGGGGCCGGTGACGATTACGGCCGTGGCCCCGAAGAACTCAGCCGTGCGGGCGGCCTCGGCGGTTGAGACGTCGGCGGTGATGGCGTGGCTGGCGTGCTTTTTCTTGATGTCTGCGAAGACCAATACGCGCTCAGCACTGATTTGGCGGCGGTATCTCAGCAGCGGGCCGGCGTCGGCGGTCGGCATCAAACCCTCATCGGCGACGTGGGCGAAGGCAAAGTTTTCGACGCGCACAAATTGAGCATCGCACGCATGGGCGACGGCCAAGGCTTCGCGGTTGGCCGCGGCCAGTATCTGCAAGCCCAGCGGCAGCTTGCTGACCTGGCGCACGGCCAGGGCCGCGGCGGTCATGGCGGCCACAATTTCCGGTCCGACCGCCCCGCAGAGGTAGGGCACGTCGTGCATGTTTTCGATCAACAGGCCGTCGCAGCCGCCGGCGGTCAGCAGGCCGGCTTCGTTGGCCGCGCGGGCGGTTATTTCGTTCATGGAGCCCGTGTAACGCGGCGTGCCCGGCAGAGCGGGAACGTGGATCATGCCGACGAGTGCTTTTCGATGTGCAAAGAATGGTAACATGCACAGCTCCGCACTAGCCCGGGCACTGCTTGAAGCTGCGGCTTCAAGGGGGTGATAAAGTGATAAAGTGATAGAGTGATAAAGTGGTTCCGCAGATCGCTCTTTATCACTCTATCACCTTATCACCTTATCACCTATCACGGGCCTGGGCACGCACCTTTCCTGTTAATAGCTGAACCGGCCCAGCTCGACCTTGCCGCGGAACGTCCAGTAGATGATCGCGGTATAGGTCAGCACGAAGGGCATGCCGATGATCGCGATAATCTGCATTATTTGCAGCGTCTTTTGCGACGAGGCGGCGTTGTAAATATTGAGGCTGTACGCCG
>JAGPEO010000048.1 GCA_018056925.1 Phycisphaerae bacterium | reverse complement strand
AGCTATTCGTGGGGGCGCTGTTGGTGTCGGTGTTTGTGGCGGTGTTCACGCTGCTGTTCGGCGACCTGGTGGTCCCCGACGTAACACGGCGCCTGAACCTGTACGTGCGGGCCAACCTGCGCGACCTCGCCTTGCAGCGGATGGAGACGAAGGGTTACGTGCGCTATCAGCGCGGCGGCAGCACCTACCTTTTGACGGCCGAGAACATGCGCGTGCCCAGCGAACGGGCCCTGCAAGAGCAGAACCTGCCGACCGGCGAGGGCTTCAGTTACCTGCTGATGGATTCGCCGTTCTTCGTGATGCTCGACAAGGACGAGCGGCTGCAGCGCTATGCTTGCGCCAAACACGGGCTGTGCCAGTTCGACGGGCGCCAGTCGCCGCTGCAGGTCACGCTGTTCGTGAACGGCGGACGCGATTTCGATGTGCACGCCAGCAGTGCTTACCTCGAAAGCCAGCAAATCGGGCCGATTTCCGTGCCGCTCGAGTTTCCACGCCGCCCGGGCATGTTGGATCTGGCCACGCTCATGCGCTGGCGCGACCGGCCGTGGGAGATCGAACAGTTGCAGCCCAAAATCCGCAGTTTCCAGCTCAACCTGGCGCGGTCGCAGTTCGCCGACGACTGCACTGCCCTGCTGGAGCAGGGTCAGCCGATTGAGTTGGACAACGAGCGCGGCGATGTTTGCCGTATTTATGCCGCCAGGGCCGAGGTGGAAGACAAAGGCTTGCTGCTGTACGACGCGCGCGTCGAACAACCGGCGGCGGATGGGGCGGCGCCGCTGTACTACCAGGCGCCCCTGGTGCGTTTGCGCGCCCGGACGGCCGCCAGCGAAGAGCTGTTCCTGCAATCGGCCGGCCGCCTCGATACGGCCCTAGTGGTCCGCGTTGAGCTGGACCGCACCGCCGAGCAGCCGATCGTCGAGCACAACCCGCGGGCCAGCGACTACGCCCACGGGCGTGAGAAACCGCCGTTCGCGCTGTCGGAAGACTACCGCGTTCCGGCGCACATTCTGACCCGGCTGCAGAGTTACACGGAGGAAGTGGTTTTCGATCCACAGGCCGACCTGCCTTTCAGTCCGGAGCTGACTGTGGCCCGCCAGCGGCTACTGGCGGATGCCGCCGCGCAGCAGCGGAAGATGTCGGCGAACATCCAGTCGCGCCTGGGCATAGCGTGCAGTGCGTTGGTGACCGTGCTGATGGCCGCGGCCTTGGGGGCGATGTTTCGCGGGTCGCAAGCGCTGGCCGCGTTCGGGCTGGCCTGCATCCCGTTCGGAGCGGCGGCCTTGGCGATCGTGATGGCGCGTTCGCTGGGCGAGCGGCCGGACTTGGAATTTCTCTCGCCGCTGATCACGTGGGGCGGGCTGGGACTGATCGGCGTGGCGGACGTGGTGATTCTGCGGCTGGGCGTGCGGCGATGACCGAATCTTGCAGTGCCATGACGGAGTCTGCAGTGCGATGTTGACGATCGACCGTTACATCATTGGCAGTTTCCTGCGCTCCTACTTCATTCTGCTGGCGGTCGGGCTGGGCGTGTACATCGTCAGCGATCTGCTGGTCAACCTGGACGGCTTCATCGAGAACCGCGAACTGAGCTTCAGCGAAGTTCTTAACGCGATCGTCGACTATTACTGGCACAATCTGCCGCTGTACTTCTCGCAGCTTGCCGGGCCGGTGACGGCCTTCGCCGGGGCCTTCACGCTGGCCATGATGCTGCGCAACAACGAAATGACGGCGTTAGTGTCGGCCGGCATGCCACTGCAGCGCCTGGCGGCGCCGGTGTTCGCGTGTGCGGCGCTGTTGATCGCGGTGTGGATGCTCAACCGCGAGTTTGTGTTGCCCGCCTTCGCCGCCGATATTGCCCGCGACCGGCGGGACGTCATCGGCATCCGTACGCGCAACATCGACTTCGCCCGGGACGATAATAAAGCCATCCTGCGGGCCGGCGCCATCAACCTGAATGAGAACCGCCTGGAACGCGTCATCATCATCGAACCCAAAGACCAGGGCAGCCACATCATCCAGGCCGACGCGGCCACGTACGATCCGCAGCGCAAGACCTGGCTGCTGGAGGGCGGGCGGCGGGTGGTCGAGGTGCCCGCGGCCGAACTTATTGGTGCGGAGCAGTTCGGCATTCGGCGCGAGCCGGTGAGCGAATATCCGTTCACCTTGACGCCGCAAGAGTTGATCCTGCGGCAGTCGGCCGAATGGGCCGGCATGCTCAGCCTGCGCGAAATGAACGAGTTGGTACACAGCCGGAATTTGCCCAATCTGGCGGCGATCGTGATGAACCGGCACATCTGGCTGACGCAGCCGGTGTTGCAGTTGCTGCTATTGGCGTTGACGGTGCCGTTTTTCCTGCGGCGTGAGCCGTGCAGCGTGCTGGTGGCGGGCGGGCAGGCGTTGCTGCTGAGCGGGGCGTTTTACGCGACGGGATTCTTCGCGCACAGCATGATTGCCGCGCAGCACGCGGCGCTGGTAGCATGGATCCCGATCCTGATTTTCGGCCCGATCGCAGCGTTGCTGCTGTCGAATATCAGGACGTAGGTTTTGAGCAGGGATCAAGGGATCTAGGGATCGAGGGATCAAGAAACTTGTTCCCGGCCCGATGCGCGAGCGCCCATCCGAGCCCGAAGCGCGAGCGAGGGCAAACGGGCCGGCTCGAAGCGCCGGCGAGGGCAACGAGGGCTAAACCGGCGATACCCCGCTTTGTGGAGAACCTGACATGGCTCACATCGTCATCATCGAGGACGAGCCGGATCTGGCGATGGGGTTGCGCGACAATCTCGAATTCGAAAAGCACACCGTCGCGCACGCACTTACCGGCCAGGAGGGCATCGCGCTCGTCAGCCGCAAACCGCCCGACCTGATTCTGCTCGACATCATGCTGCCGGACATCGACGGCTTCGAAGTCTGCCGGCGGCTGCGGGCGGCGGGTTTCCGCATGCCGATCCTGATACTCAGCGCCCGCAGCCAGGAGATCGACAAGGTGCGCGGCCTGGAGCTGGGCGCGGATGATTACATCACCAAGCCGTTCAGCCTGAAGGAGCTGCTGGCGCGCATTCAGGCGGCGTTGCGCCGTGCGGCCACGCCGGCGAAGCCGGTCCTGCAATTTCGGGTGGGGCAGCGGATGGTAGACCTGGTGGCGCAGAAGATCACGACGGATAAAGAGGAGCTGCCGCTGGGCTATTACGAGTCGGAGATTCTGCGGATGCTGTACGAGCGGGTCGGCATGGCGGTGCCGCGGGCCGACCTGCTGGAGCAGATCTGGGGCGCCGGCGTGTACCCGGCCGACCGGACGGTGGACAACCACATAGTGAGCCTGCGACGGAAGCTGGAACCCGACCCAAAGAACCCGCGGCATATCCTCACGGCGCACGCGGTGGGGTACAAGCTGGTGCTGTAGCGCGGGTGAAGCAGTGGTCACCGGCTAGCGCCGTCGCGGCGCGAAACGGGGACCGGGCTGCGGGCCCGGCCTGCCCGAGCATAAATTCGTGAGGGCGCGGTGCAGATCAACGCGGGTTATCGGTCTGGCGTCTTCGCAAGGAAGGGGCGAACTATGCGTATTGTCGCTCTATTGGCATCGCTGATGCTCGTCGCGGGCGCCGCCGGCGAGCAGTTCTGGATCGAATACGATGCAAGCTGCGGCTTGTTCCCGGAGGAGTGCGGCTGGAACCGCCTCGCAATGGAGGGTGGTGCCGAGCGCTCGTTGGACGATGGTCTGCTGACGCTAGATAGCTTGGCGGGCCTGGGCGTAATCGACTGCTATGGCATCGGCCGCCCGATCAGCCTCGCGCCGGGTGAGTCGTTCGTTATGCAATGGCGACTGCGCGTCAACTAAGTTCACGGGGCCGCGGCGCGGCCCATCAAGCCCTCAATCTCCGTGGCATTTGATGGCTACGGTCATGCCATCCTGGCGTTCTCGGAGAGTTCACTGTACAATTGGTTTGACCACTCTGGGGTGGATTTTGAACCATATGTCTTCCATGACTACTCGTTAACAACGAGCGACCTGGTGACATACACGGTAACAATCGACGGCACCTTCGCGTTCAGTGCGCAATTCTATACACCCTGTTTCGGCTCCTGGGCCGACTGGGGCGACTCACCAGCGATTTCTTGACATATTCGCTGTCAGTCGATGACAGCGTCGTTTATGTGGGAGACCTGGCCTCATCGCCCGGCGCCCCCGGCGTTGGCTGGGGCGATGCGACTGACGGGGCAAGCAGTCTGTCAGTGTGGCAATACGTACGCTTCGGCGTTGTTCCCGAACCGTCCGCTGCTTTGTTAATCATTTCCGTTGGCCTGGCAGGAGTCATCCTGCGGGCGCGGTCAGCGGGGACAGTGTTGCAATCGTGAAAGGTGGCTGATCGAGAATCGGGGACGCGCCGACGGCGCTAGTTGTTAGGTAGCACGGATGCCTTGGGTCGCGAGGAGGCAGACGTTGACAATGCGGCGCGCGGCGCTGCGTCGGCCACGGCGGGCCGACGCTACCTTCCCACCTCCCCACTTTGCCACCTTCCCAGGCGCGTACCGCCTCACTCAACTTCCGAAATGATCCGGTCCGGGTCGCGCGGTATCAGCGTCTGGTTCACGCAGTCCGGGATGAGATCCAGGTCCTCCAGGACGATCGCGCCAATTAGCGCCGACTGGCGCTGCGGTTCGACGATCGCGTTAAACAGCCCGCTCCGGCCGATGTACGAAAGGTGAATATCGCCCACCAGCGGGCGGCGCTCGCTCCGCCCGTCGGCGTAACGCACGTCTACTTCGCCTGAGGGCGTCAGACCCAGTTGCTCGGCCACCGCCGCGGGAAGCACCAAACGCGTCGCGCCGGCATCGACCACGGCGCGCATTTTGGCGCCCCGTTTCGGGACGCCGACAATGCGGCGCGCGTTTGGCGCGCTACGTCGGCCACGGGGGGCCGACGCTACGGGTTGGTTGCCCTCGCTGGCGCTTCGGGCTCGGATCAGGGGCCGCTGCGCGGAGAGAGGTGAACAGGAGACAGGGGAAAGGGGAAGCGATTTGCCCTCGCTGGCGCTTCGGGCTCGGATTCAGTCGGCGAGCTCGGATCAGGGCGACTCGAATCTGGTAAGCACAGATTGCGGGGCGGACGACTGCATGGTTGGGACGTTGTTAGCGGCATTCCGGGGCGACACGCCCCGGCTCTGCTCTTGGTCCCTAGATCCCTTGATCCTGGATCCCGGCTTACAATCGTAGGAAAAGCGCACCCAAGACCGACAGGCGCTCATAGTGCAAAACCGACAGGAGCCCACAGTGACCGAAACTCGCCAGCCGTTCGACGCGGCCGCCCCTGACTACTTCCAGCTCCGTGACCTACTGACCGACGACGAGCGGCAGATTCAGCACGTAGTCGCCAGGTGGGTCGACGAGCGCGTCCTGCCCATCATTCCCGCCTGCTTCGAGGAGTGCCGCTTCCCACGCGAGTTGATCGCCGAAATGGCCGGCCTGGGGCTCTTCGGCCCGACGCTGCACGATTACGGCTGCGCCGGCCTGAACAACATCGCCTACGGGCTCATCATGCAGGAGCTCGAACGCGGCGACAGCGCCCTGCGCAGCTTCGCGTCCGTCCAGAGCGGCCTGGTCATGTACCCCATCGACCGCTACGGCTCCGACGAGCAGAAGCAGCGCTGGCTGCCGGCCATGGCAAGCGGGCAGGCCGTCGGCTGCTTCGGCCTGACTGAGCCCGACGGCGGCTCCGACCCCGGCACGATGAAGACCCGCGCCCGGCGCGAGGGCGGCGACTGGGTCATAAACGGGGCCAAGATGTGGATCACCAACGGCACGCTTGCGGACGTCGCGGTCGTCTGGGCCATGACGGACCACGGCGTGCGCGGCTTCCTGGTCGAACGCGGCACGCCGGGCTACACCACGCGCGACATAGAGCACAAATTCTCGCTCCGGGCGTCAATCAGCTCAGAACTGTTCTTCGACAACGTCCGCGTGCCGGAGCGCAGCCGGCTACCGGGCGCCGAGGGCCTGGCCGCGCCGCTGAGCTGCCTGACGCAGGCCCGCTATGGCATTGCCTGGGGCGCGATCGGGGCGGCGCAGGCCTGTTACCGCGAAGCGCTGGAATTCGCGCGCCAGCGCGTGCTCTTCGGAACGCCACTGACGCACAAGCAGATCATTCAGCGGCGCCTGGCGAACATGGTGCGCCGCATCACTGCCGCGCAACTGCTGGCCTGGCGGCTCGGGCGGCTGAAGGACCAGGGCACGATGCACCACAGCCAGGTTTCGCTGGCCAAGTGGAACAACGTGCGCATGGCGTTGGACGTCGCCCGCGAGGCCCGCGACATCCTGGGTGCCGGCGGCATCACGACTGAATTCGCCACGATCCGCCACATGCTGAACCTCGAGAGCGTCATAACCTACGAGGGCACTGAGACGATCCACGAGCTGATCGTCGGACGCGAAATCTGCGGAGTCGGCGCGTTCTGAACCGGGAGGCCGCGCCTCTCGGTTGACCCGCTTTTACTGAACCGCACGGCGGCGACCAAGCGGACCATTTTATCAGACCTCGTCGCCTGGTCGCCTCACCGTCTCGCCGCCGGTTGCCTTTCCTCGCACTTTTACTCAAACCCGGGCCCCAAAACGACCGAAAAGAAACCCTGTATTGCGGGCTGCCGTGCCTCGTTTCTCGGGCCAGCGCAGTCTGCCCCGACGCACAGCTCGCACAACGAAAGCCCGCCCAGCGCACCGCTCTTAAGGCGCATCGAAGGGCGTGCGCAAGGGCCGATCGTAACTCTTTTCTTGGAGATCATGATGAGGAATTTGCTGGCAGTGCTTCTGAGTTTGGCGGTCCCGTGTTTTCTGATGTGCGGTTGCGTCGGCGCGCCGATCTGGGGCGACAATTTCTGGGACATCTTTGCCCCCATTCTTGACGGCCAGGGCCCGGGCAATCCCAGCGACGGTGATGACGACAACGTCGATCCGAGCGACGGTGACAACGTCACGCCCGGCGGTGACGGCCAGGGCAAGCTCACCCCCGTCAAGACCTCTATCCCCCTGCGCTTCGATGCGGGCCTCGAATGCGGCGATGACCTGATCGCCTTCGGCACCGACGTCCTGGTCGGCGTTTCCTACGTCATCCCGTCCCAGAATCCGACGGCCGGCACGCCCGTCCCCGACAGCGACCAGTATGACTGCTGTAACTTCGACGTCGCTGGACGCTGGATCTTCATGGCCGGCAGCAATGGCGGCAGCCTCCCCTATCAAGTCAGCGCCTTCAACGTCGACACCCTCGAGGTGACCACCTTCGATGCGGCGGATATCCGTCTGGTCAAAATGGTGGTCAAGCCCCGCGATGCCGGCCGGCTGCAAGCCAGCGGCGACTACTGCGTCGTGGTCTGCGACCAGGACAAGGTCGATGACGGCAAGATTATCAAGGTCATCGACGTCAGCAGCGGCACACCCGAGCTGATAACCTTTGAGCAGAACCCGGTTGACTACGCCAGCGTGGTCACGCAAGTGGCCGTAAATGGAACCACCAAGACCGTCGCGGTAGCGGCCGAGGAGGCGCTCTGGATTTACGACATCACGCAGCCAACCGCCGCCCCGCGCAAGATCATTCCCCCCAACGGCGTCGGCAAGTACCAGATGAAGATGTCGGGCAATTACCTCATCGCTTCATCGTACGACGGCGGCTATGACACCGCCATTCTCGTTGACCTCGCCGCCAACAAGGTCGTCACCATGGAGCAGGCGGAAACCATCGCCGACCTGGCGATCGGCGGCGACAAGTTCGCGTTCTTCTCCCACCACGATTCGGATGACTCGGTCGGCTTGCACTTCCGCACGGCGGTCGGCACGCTGCCCGGCCCAACCTTCAACAAGCCGCCGACAGACAACTACATCGACGGCAGCTACACCAGTAACGGCGTAGTCGGATACGCCGGGACCATGTGCATGACGCCCGGCGGCGAATACCTGTTCCTGGCCAACTTTTACCTGCAGTACAGCCAGGGCAACGCGTCGTTTACCGTTCCCAAGGATCCGGCCAACGCCGACACCTATGGCTGCCCGGCCTGGGACATCGACTGCAGCGATAACACTGTCGGCTTCCACAGCGCTGCCTCGAGAAGCTCGCGCGAGGAGGGCGTGCTGGGATACATCATCCTCGAATAGAAACTCGGCGCGGCTAGTTCGCTTGCGGAGCGGCTGAGAGGCCGCATCCACAAGGAAGAAAAGGCCGCGCATACAAGACGCACCTTTCCCCAATCGCCGGCCGCCGGGCAAGCCCGCGCGGCCGGCGGTGTTTTCGACGGGCGGCGCAAGCGCAGCCGGGCCGTTCTGAGTCGTCCGCGGACTGCCCGCAACTGGTAGAATCTCGCCACGGCCAGTAAATCGCTGGGATGTATCGCTGCCGTAGTCGAGGCGCTTAAGATTGTCACCCATGACGCCAGCCTTCCCGTCCGTTTCAATCGTAATCGTCGGCCCGCAGGGCTGCTCGAACGCCGCTGATTTGGACGGCGCTATTCAATTCGCCCGCGCCCAGGACGTACCCATCGCTGAGCTGATCGCTGTGGGCCGCCCGGACGACGTTGCAGCCTCCGCCGCTGCCACGAACACCGCCCCGCGCCTGCGCATCCTCTCGGAAGCCTTCCGCAACCGTGCTGCCGCGTGCAACGCCGCGCTGCGCGAAGTATCAGGCGAGTTCGTGCTGTTCGTGTTCAACGACAACGGACTGGTGACCCTGAGGCAGTCCGCCGCGCGAACCATGTTGCTCGCGGCCACGCGCCACTCCGCTAATACCGCCGCGCCGGAACGCTTCTCGGCCGGCCTGGTCTACGCGGATTATGAACGGGTCGAGCCCGACGGCCGCCGGCGTGAGATTCACTTGCTCGATTGGCACCCGGGCCGGCTGCGCGACACGTTCGATTTTGGCCGCGCCATCCTCTTTTGCACGGCCGCCCTGCGTGACGTCGGCGGATTCGACGAGTCCTACGACGCCGCGGATTTCTATGACCTGCGGCTGCGTCTGCTGGAAAAGTACCGCCCCGTGCATGTGGCCAACCGCTTCGCCGGTTCGCTGTACACCGTGGCCGCCCCAGCGAAAGCTCACAACGTTTTCGACTACCTGCTCGCCGGTAAGCCCGCTCAGCTCGAAATGGAGCGCGCCTGCACGGCGCACCTGAAGCGCACCGGCGCTTACCTCGCCCCCGGAGCACACCTCCGCCGGGTCACGTATTCGCCGCAAGAGGAAAGCCGCTTCGCCGAATGCCTGGCCAGCGTAGTCATTCCCGTCTACCGGCGCCCGGGCTTCATGGGCCGCGCCATTGAAAGCGTGCAGGCCCAGACCGAACGTCGCGTCGAAGCCATCGTCGTCGTCAACGGCGGCCCCGACGACCCGACCGCGGCCGAAGTCCGGCGCTACATGCCCGGCGGCGACCGTTACCGGCCCGCCGCGCCGCCCGTGAGCCTGATTGTGCTGGACGTCAACAACATCGGCCTGTGCCTCAACACCGGCATCGCAGCCGCACGCGGCAAGTACTATGTCCAGCTCGATTCCGACGACCGGCTGAAACCCGACGCGGTCGAAAAATTGCTTTCGGTCTTCGAATCCGATCCGGCCATCGGCATGGTGATCGGCTCGTACGAAGTCTGGACCCTGGACGAGCAGACCGGCGGGCTCACGCGCAATGCCGAAATTCCGGTCGTCACTCACGATGAATGGACCGCCGACAACGGCCGCAACAACCTCCTGCGCATCAACGGCGCCGGCGCCCCGCGTGCCGCGCACATCAAGCTCATCCGGGAACTCGGCGGGTTCGGCCTGAACGACGCGCCGCACAGTCGCAATTACGGAGAGGACTACGACCTGGTGCTGCGCCTGAGCGAGCACTACGCCATCGGCCGCGTTTGGGAACCGATCTATGAAGTGATCCGTCATTCCGGCGGCACAGATCACGCCATCGATCAGGCGACGATCGACCGCAACGACGAGGCCAAGGACCACATGCGTCTGGAGGCGCTAAAGCGGCGCCGCAGGCTGAACGCGAATGACCAGCGAAGTGACAAATGACCTATGACAGGCGGCCAACGGCAAGAGCGCTGGCGCGCCGGGTGTTCTATTTGTTCATTTGAAATTCGTCTTTTGGCACTTATTCGTATCTAAGCGCATCCACGGGATTCAGCCGGCTGGCCTTCAGCGCCGGATAAATCCCGCTCAGCACCCCTACCACGGTCGACGTCGCCACCGCCGTGATCATCACCATGGGCGTGATCTGGGTGCGGAAGAACTGGACCACCACCTTGTTGAGCAAGTCGGCGAACATGGCGCCTAGCAGCAGGCCGAACGCCCCGCCGAGAAAGCTGATGATCAGCGCCTCAAGCAGGAATTGCAGCAGGATATCCCCGCGCCGCGCACCGACCGCCATGCGGACGCCGATCTCGCGGGTGCGTTCGGTGACCGAAACCAGCATGATGTTCATAATGCCGATGCCCCCCACCAGGAGGCTGATGCCGGCAATGTTATAGAAGACGATCTTCCAAATCAGCATGATTTGGTTGAAGCTCTGCAGCGACTCCTCCTGGTTGAACACGCGGAAGTCATCGTCCTCGCCGGCGCGAATGTGGTGCGAGGCGCGCAGCACGCGCTGCACCTGCTTCTGCACTTCCTCGAGGCGGGTCGCGTCCTTGATGCCGACAGTGATGCGCAGCAGCCACTTGCGGTTGAAGAAGCGCTTCAGCCCCGCTTCGATCGGCAGGTAGACCGCCTCATCCGCATCCAGGAAGCCGAGTGAGCCCTTCTTCTCCATCACGCCCAGCACGCGGTAAGCCTTCTCGCCCACCTTGACGGTCTGACCGACCGGATCCATCCCGCCGAAAAGCTTGTCCGCAATCTTCGCCCCCAGACACACGACCGCCGCCCCCTCGTCCTCCGAATGGGCCTTATTGAGCACTTGGCCGTGCTGGGCCTCGAAGGCGTGCATCGTGAAGTACTCGTCCGAGGTCGCGATCACGACCGCCGCCGGATAGCTGTTCTGAAAGTACTTGACCGTGGCCGAACCGGTGCACTCGGGCGCGACCGTGTCAATCTGGTCCGCCAGTTCGCGCTTCAGCAGGCGAACATCCTCCAGCGTCAGCGTCTGGGCCAGGCCCACCGGCCGGCCCTCGACCGAGGCCGCGGTCGGGTGAATGTACAGCAGGTTGGAGCCCAGCGACTTGAAGCGCTTGGCGATATCGTTCGAGAACCCCTCCAGGATCGACATACAGGCCACCACCGAGCCGACGCCGATCAGCACGCCCAAGGTCGCCAGCAGCGAGCGCAGGAAGTGTGAGTCCAGGCTGCGCAGCGCGGTCAGGGCTAGCCGTAGATAAAACATCCAGCTTACGCGCCTCCGGCTTCAAAGCGGTCGGCAGTTCGTCAGACGCGCCGCATTTTAGCGGTGGCCAATGATAACGCGAGCAAGCCCCCGCGGGCGAGCAGCGCGCGACAACCCGACAGAAAACGACACCGCCTCGCCCGCACGGGCGGCGTGTTCGAAGGAGCCGCGGAACATTGGAAGAACCGCGGCAGGCCGTCAATCGAGCCCCAGGCTGCGGTCACTGTACAGCGAGCGGTCGGGCTGGCTCACATACCCGGTCAGGAAGAAAAACTGGTTCTGGGTGATGACCGGAATGTGCATGGCCAAGGCCTGCTTTTTCAGAGGCTCGAACTTCTCTACGTTTTCGAGCGAGCGGCGTTCGGCCTGGTCGCGTTGGATATCCGATGCGTAGGGCGGCAGCGGCGGGACCTTGGAGGCCGTGCCGATGACCACGAAATCAACGGTTTCATCCAGCTCGGGCATGACCTGGCCCCCCCAGCGGCGGATCATGCTCTTGATCTCTTCGGCGCCGTCCGGATCGATCTGCCCATCATAGTTCAAATCGAAATTGCCGCAGACCACGAATTTCGGCTTGCGGCCCTGCTCGTAAGCGATGTTGACGATGGTGTCCCCTTCAGTGATGGGCTGGGCGGGGTCGTTGCGTGTGATCCGGCACTCAGCCGTCTCGTCCATGACGTTGACCACATCGATCGAGCCCTTGCCGCGCAGGGTGCGGTTAGGCGTGGCAGTGTGCGAGAAAACCTCGAAGCTCATGCCGACTTTGATGTTGTTGTTGGCGCCCAGGTTGATGTAGACCAGGGCGCTGCCGGGAATGGCCCGCAGCACCCGCCCGTCGGCTTTCCTAAGAATCTCCTCGGGGTCGAACGTTCCCGCCAGCTCCTCGATCTTCCTTTGGAAGCCCGCGATCTGCTTGTCGCGCCGCGTACGCTCGAGTTCCCATTCACGCTTATCGGTTTCCGCCGCGCGTCGCAGGTCCTGCAGGTCCTTCTCGCGAGATTCGAGCAGCTCCCGCAGGTCGCGCACCTGGGCGTCTTTGGCGGCCAGCTTGGTGCCAAAGTCGGCCACCGCGCGCTCGTAGTCGCTCTTAGTGTCAGCGATCTGGTCCTCAAACTCGTCGCGCGCCGCCTTAAGCTGCTGCGTCAGCGACTCAATGTTCTGTTGCGCCTCGGCCAATTCCAGCGCCTGGCTCTTCTTGGTTTCAGCCAACTCGGTGGCGTGCTGGTCCAGCTTGCGAATGGCCGTCAGCAAGGTGTCGCTGGCGCTGATCGGATGGCGAGCCGCGACTTGCCGCAAAAGCTCGTTCGACTGCTCCTCCAAGGCCTTGGCGATCAACTTGGACTCGCCGGCGATAAGCTGCGAGACCCGTTCCAGGTCCTCCGTCATCAGCTTGAACACCGTTGCGCCTGAGCCACGCGCCGTGGCTTCATTGTCGTAGTAGCTCCCCAGCGGGGCGGCCGGCTGGCCCAGGTGCTTGATCCGCGCCTCGGCCGTCTGGGCCCGCTGCTGAAGCTCCTTTACGCGCGTCAACTGGAAGATGAACAGGCCAAGCGCGGCGACGGAGACGAAAGCGAAGACAATCAAACCAATCTGCGCCCCGCTAATTCCGCCGCCTCGGATGGTGGCCGGTCGACCCGCCATTTTGAACTCCTCTAAACTGACCACCCGCCGCGGGCGGTCTGGCGCGCCGCCCAACCAAGGGCACTACCGGCGCGCTCGCGGCTCAATACCTCAGTATGGAAGAGCCAAGCTGACTTGTCAAAGCAGCCGCCCTCACGATCCGAGCCCGAAGCGCCGGCGACGGCAAAACTCCGCACGCCACGCCGATTAAAGCCTCACCCGGCCCATCCTCCGATAACCCAACAGCGACGCCCAGGCGCGCTCAATCCTCCGGTTCCAGAACCGTCATGAACGCTTTTTGCGGGATATCCACGTGCCCGATGGTTTTCATGCGCTTCTTGCCCTCCTTCTGCTTCTCCAGCAGTTTGCGCTTGCGGGTCACGTCGCCGCCGTAACATTTGGCCGTCACGTTCTTGCGGAACGGCTTGATCGTCTCGCGGGCAATGACCTTGCTGCCGATGGCGGCCTGGAGGGCGATTTCGAACTGGTGCCGGGCAATCTCGCGGCGAAGCTTGATCAGGAAACGCCGGCCGCGGGCTTCGGCCTTGCTGCGGTGGCAGATGAGGCTCAGGGCGTCAACCGGCACGGAGTTGACCAGGATATCCAGCTTGACCAGGTCGGAGGCGCGATAGGCAATCACGTGGTAATCCATCGTGCCGTAGCCCTTGGTCACGCTTTTGAGCTTGTCGTAGAAGTCGTACAGGATTTCGTTGAACGGGAAGTTGTACGTCATCATCACGCGAGTCGGCGAGAGATACTCCGTGCGCTTGTATTCGCCGCGCCGCTGCTCGGCCAGGGCCATAATCGAGCCGATCGCGTCGGCCGGCGTGATGATTGACATTTCGACGATCGGCTCGCGCAGCTCCAGAATCTGCCCGAAATCGGGCAAGTCACCGGCGGATTCGACGCGTTTGACCGTGCCGTCGTGCAACACCACTTCGTACGTAACGCTCGGGGCCGTCTGGACCACGCTGACGCCGGCCTCGCGCTCCAGCCGCTCCTGGATAATGTCCATGTGCAGCAGGCCCAGGAAGCCGCAACGATAGCCGGGGCCGAGCGCGTCCGAATGCTGCGGCGTGAAGGAGAAAGAGCCGTCGTTGAGGCTCAGTTTTTCGAGGGCCTCGCGCAGGTTGTCAAAGTTCTCGCCGCTGGAGGGGTAGAAGTCGCAGAAGACCATCAACTGCGGCGGCTTGTAGCCGGGCAGCGGGGTCGGGGCCGGGTGCACCGCGTCGGTGATCGTGTCGCCCACCGTGACGTCCGCCAGGGTCTTGATGCTGGCGACCAGATAGCCGGTTTCGCCGGCGGCGAGTTCGGGGACGGGCGTGATCGCGGGGCGAAGTTTGCCGAGTTCAGTAACGACATAGTGCCGCTCGCGGCCCATCAGCAGAACCTTCTGCCCCTTGCGGATGGTGCCCTGAACCACACGGATATAGCACACCACGCCGCGGTAGTCGTTGTACTCGGAGTCGAAAATCAGGGCTTGCAGCGGAGCGCCGGGGTCGCCCTTGGGCGGCGGCAGGTGGGCCGCAATGGCCTGCACCAGTTCCTCGATGCCTTGTCCGCTCTTGGCCGAGACGAACTGCACATTGTCTGCGCTGATGCCGAGGACGTGCTCGATTTCGAGGGCGGCGTCTTCGGGCATGGCGCCGGCCAGGTCGATCTTGTTGATGACCGGGATAATCTCGAGCCCGTTTTCGAGGGCGGCGTAGGCGTTGGCCACGGTCTGAGCCTGCACGCCCTGCGTAGCGTCGACCACCAGCAACGCCCCATCGCAGGCGGCCAGGGCGCGGTCCACCTCGTAATGGAAGTCGACGTGCCCGGGCGTATCGATCAGGTTAAACATGTAGGTCTCGCCGCCGATCTTCATGTCGAGCGTGACGACTGAGGCTTTGATGGTGATGCCACGCTCGCGCTCCAAGTCCATGTCGTCGAGGATCTGCTGGCGCAGCTCGCGCATTGAGACGGCCCCGGAGCGCTGAATCAGCCGGTCGGCCAGGGTGCTCTTGCCGTGATCGATGTGGGCGATGATCGAAAAATTCCGGATGAACTTGCGGTCCATAATCCTCGTTGGCGGCTGCTCCGCCGGGCAAACTCTCGCATTATAGTCGGGATACGGCCGCGCCGGCCACCAAACGGGCCGGCGCGCTGGTTTGCATAGTGTAACGAATGTTGGCGGGAACTCCCGGAGCGGAGAGTCGAAACTTTTCCTGCGACAAATCCCCCGACGCCGGACACCGCGTCCGACGCTGATCGCCGCTGCCGGTCGCGCCGTGCAACTACTCGTTACAAACGGCGTCGGCGCTTTCGGCCCAGGCTACATAATCGGCCACGCTCATGAACTCGGCGCCGTGCTCCACGGCGTAGTCGAGAAAACTCACGTACGCCTGAAATCGGCCTTCATCGACGGCGCTGAATTTAGGATGAAATTCGACCAGCAGCGGCCTGTTCGCGGCCTGTTGCTTGTCAAACTCGCTCTTCAACAGGGCCTCCCAGTCCGCCGCCGAAAGGTTGTCGAACGGATTGTCACAGAAAGCGGACATGCGGCCCTGGTTGTCAGCCGCATGCATCGGCACGGCCCAGAAGCTGTATGCCGGTGAGCGATACGGCAGGACGTCCGCCTCGTGGCCGGGCAGACAATTTCGACCGGCGACGAAGGCCAGATTGTAAACAAAGCCCGTAGCATCCAGGATCTCCCACGTATCCTGGTTCTGGTCGAAGCGCGTCGCGCGGAAGCCTTTGACTGGCGCTCCGAGGCAGCTCTCGAGCGCGTTCTTGGTGGCCGTGATGAGCTGCTCCTGTTCGGCGCGGGTCAGGTCTGACATCGTGCCGGACTCCGGCCGAAGGAAGGCCATGATTTCGTAGCCCTCGTTGTGCAATGCCTGCAAGCGTTCGCAGTTCTGGGCTGCAAAATCGCCGTC